>CBDUSC010000392.1:0-1516 GCA_965369735.1 uncultured bacterium | reverse complement strand
CAAAATGCACATCTCCAACCACGCGCGTGCCCTTGCCGACCAATGTATCTATGCCGGGTGAACGGCTTCTCTTTTTTCCAAACATAGCTCCCCCCGAGCTTATCCAGTACCAATAATCCAGTCGAATGCCTGGCTGATCGTGCGTGCCGAACGGCGACTGGGTCTTACTTCTACAAAAATCCGGTCCGGTACAAAACCTTCCGGTAATACTATGCTTTGCTCAAAATCCTGGACGTACCGAAACGAGAACGAAATCTTGTCGCTGCCTCCATTTTCTTTTCTGTCCGGGCTCAAATCTGCCAGGCCATAACTGACCGGTTCGCCATCGACCACCCCATCCACGCGCAGGCTGACTTCACCCGATATGCGTCGCTCATGGTTCTTGGCCTGTATCAACACCAGTTTGAGTCGGTATATCTCCGACTCCGTCGAGGCCGAAACCTCGAAGCGCTGAATCCGCAAACCGCTGGCATCATCCGCCGGCGAGACGATGCTGCGATAAAACTCCAGATCCTTTTTTTGCTCGGCAATTTGCGTTTGCAGTATCGCAAGCCGTTGCTCGACCTTCCTGTAGGCCTCGCTGTCCACCTCGCGACCGGTACGCAGCAGCTCAGTCTGCCGCCTGAGCTTCGTATTCTGTTCCTCCAGATCCCTGATCGTCGCGCTCAGGCTGGTCTGCTCGGTGGCCGCCTCGATACTGCTGAACCCGCCGCGATGGCGCCCGAAATCATAAACAAGGTATGCGGCCAGCAACGCCACAATCGTCAGCGTCGCCCGTATCGCGAGTGTACGACGTGGCGAATCCATCCGAACCACGAGCTTTTGTCTGGTCATGGGTATACGCGCAAGTTCACTACGGGCAGAGTATCACACAGCTTGCAGCTACGATCGATGCCTCTTGGAGCGCCGGCTGCTCATCATTTCGCACCGCGGTCGTGCCAGCTCCCGGAAAAGCCGAGAAAAACGACGATATTTGTGTCGAACTCACCGGCAATGACGCCACCCTGCGCGGTCTGGTTGACCTTTCCCTTGCCCATATCAGCAACTGTCAGACCAAAGGCCACATCAAACCGGGCACCCTTGAATGGTCCATAGGCAAGTGAGGCTTTGACCTGCCTGTCCAGTGGAAAATCCATAGTGCGGTTGCTGTTGCTGACCACCGAGCTGTCGTAGGAAAAACCAAAAGACAAATTCTCGTCGCCCCGCGTTTTTTTGGAAAACCCGACGCCCAGATGCCAGGTGTTGTCCCATTTACGATCGAGAGTGGTCTGCCCAACCCCGACCGGGCCGCCCAGGTTCACCGTAAATTCATTGTCACTGAATGCCGACCATTCCTCCCAGTCGGCATTGACAAAAATGTCCCAGGTATCGCTCATCTTGTAATGAGCACCTACTTCGATCAGTTGTGGCGTGTCCCATGAGATCTCGATGCTGCCGCTGGGCTGGGTGGGCAAAACCATGCCCTGGAACCTGAGGTCGCCCTCCAGTTGGTAGGATGTTTCGGCTCGATACACGG
>CBDUSC010000391.1:0-1523 GCA_965369735.1 uncultured bacterium | reverse complement strand
GACGGTGTCATCAATCGCGCCACGATCAATGCATGTATTGGCACCGACTTCAACGTCGTCGCCAATACGAACGCTCCCAACCTGTGGCACTTTTGTCCAGCCGTTGTCATCCTGGGCGATACCGAAACCATCCGCGCCGACCACCACACCTGGGTGTATCAATACCCGCTTGCCGAGCGTAACGCCATGGCACAACGTCACATTGGCAACCAGACGGCTGTACTCCCCAAGCTGCACGTTTTCCTGGACAACACAACCGGGACCGATAACGACATGCTCACCGATGATTGCGCCTGCTGCCACAACAGCATTAGCACCGATGTGTGCCGAATCGGCAACCGTTGCATCATCCGCAATTACTGCACCTGGTTGTATACCCGGCGGAGCAACGTGCTGCGGGTACAACAACGTTGTAATTTTCGCGTACAACAAATACGGGTTCTCGGTAACCAGTGCGGCCACCGGGCACTGATCCGCTGATTCGGGGTCCAGCACCACCGCCGAGGCATTGCAGTCTGCCAGGTATTTTTGATATTGAGGATTGGCAAGAAAAGTGATTGCCCCGGCATCAGCATGCTGCAGCGTTGCTACATGCTGTATTTCTAAATCCGGATCGCCGCGCAATTCGCAGCCGAAGCGGACCGCGAGATCCGCGAGTCGCAGCGCCATTTGATTTTCGCCAATTGATTTTCTGGTTATCAGTTGCCCGTATTTTCAGATGCGGCCTGGAAACTCGCTTCGAGACCTGCGAGCACCTGGGCAGTCACATCCACGGTATCACTGGCAAACAGGACACCGTCCCCAACTATCAAATCAAATTTACCCTGACGTGCATAGGCTTGTACTTCCTGCATCAGTGAACGCTGCAAACTGGCAAGCTCTTCATTGCGACGCAGGTTGTAGTCTTCGAGAAATTCCTCTTGCTTGCGCGAAATATCACGTTGGCCATCGCGCAACTGGCGTTCGGAATCGCGTCGCTCCGATTCACCCATCACAGCCATATCCCGGCGCAGGCGCTCCTCCAGATCCTGTAGTTGTTTTATCTGGTTCTGAATATCGCGCTGTCGTGGTGCAAATTCGTCCGATAATGCCTTCATTGCTGCTTTTGCCTGCGGGGCTTCCTCCAGCAGGCGACCAATATTCACAACACCAATTTTGAGATTCTGGGCGCTAACCGCCTGCCCTGCCATGAGTAGCGCGATTACGATCAAAAACTGTACGGTGGCCTTGTGCCATCTCATGTTCATGTAATCATCCTAAAATGCCGATCCAATCGAGAATTGAAAATTTTCCGTTTCATCACCAAACAAGCGATCATTTCCGCTGAAATCATTCAACGGCTTGGCATAGCTGAACCGGAAAACGCCCATAGGCGACAGCCATTGTACTGCAATGCCGGTGGATTGTTTCAAATCATCAAAATCGTAGTCATATGAAAGGCGATTACCCATTTTGTCAAAAAATATGGTGTCGCCGGTGGAAAACACGTTGCAAATGTCGTAAAAGATGCTGGCGCGGGTAGT
>CBDUSC010000390.1:0-1560 GCA_965369735.1 uncultured bacterium | reverse complement strand
ACAACAATGACGCTGCATAAGCGAACCGCTCCGGGTGGCGCGGCACCAGCATCAACAATGCATCGGGAATCTCCCTGCACAGCAGCTCGTGCGCATTCAGTGCCTTTTCCTCTTCATCCATATGCGTACTGGCCGCCACCCAGACGGGCCGCCCGGGCGCATGCAGCCGGCGAAACTCAGCGCCATCCCGTGCAACATCAGGTGACAAATCAAAATCGAATTTAATATTTCCGGTCACATGGGTGCGTGCAGGATTTGCACCCAGTGACTTGAATCTCTGCGCATCGCTTTCGCTTTGTGCGGCAATGACGATGCCATGCGACAGGGCTTCGGTGAACAGTGCAAGAAACCAGCGGTATTTACTGACCGAGCGCGGCGATATTCTTGCGCTTGCGAGCACCAGGGGTACCTGTCTTTGGCCACAGGCATTGTAAAGGTTTGGCCACAACTCGGTTTCGATAATGATCGCCAGCCTGGGCTTTGCGCGATCGAAAAAACGATTGACAGCACCGGGCAGATCATAGGGTGCATACATGTGGACGACGGAATCGCCAAACAGATCAGCCGCTCTTTGTGCGCCGGTCGGCGTAACCGTTGTTATCACTACAGGTGTTCCGGGAAAACGATCCTGCAACGCACGAATCAGCGACGCAGACGCCTGAACCTCCCCAACCGATACGGCGTGTACCCAAATGCTGGGCTTCGCGAGACTGATTTTGCTGTACCCGAATCGTTCATTAAAACGATCCCAGTACGCACGATTCCAAAAACCACGCCAGATCAAAAAACCGATGACAAATGGCGCCATCAGGTAAGACAAAAATACATATGCAAGCCGCACCATGTGTTCTCAGCCCTGCTTTATGCTGTCAATAATCGACGACGTTGAACGACCTTCACGATATGACAGCACCCGTACTTCCCCGCCATTCACCAAAACGCATTCGGCACCGGCGATTTGCTCGGGTTGGTAGTCGCCTCCTTTTACCAGAACATCAGGCAAAACATCGCAAATCAGTGATTCCGGTGTTTCCCCGGAAAACGGTACTACCCAATCTACTGCTGCCAGGCCTGATAGCACCGACATGCGATCCTCCAGTATATTGACGGGTCTGCCATCGCCTTTCAGGCGTTTTACGGACGCGTCATCATTGACCGCCACCAACAGCCTGTCGCCCAGCGCTTTGGCTTCCTCGAGATACGCCACATGACCCGCATGGAGAATATCGAAGCAGCCATTGGTCATCATGACCCTTTCACCGCGCACCTGTGCTTCGCGAACAAATGCTACAGCTTGCTCATGATCGACAAGCCCGCGACCACCCTTGCCTTTCTGGTGCAGGGCAAGACTTAACTCTGATGCGGTGACGGTTGCAACACCCAGTTTGCGAACCACCAGGCCTGCCGCAAGATTGGATAATCCGGCTGCGGCATCCGGCGTCAGACCAGCTGCAAGCGCGGCGCCAAAAACGGCGATCACAGTGTCACCGGCGCCGGTGACATCAAATACCTCACGCGCCTCGGCGGACAAATGCAAAACAGAGTCATCGGGGCCTGCCA
>CBDUSC010000389.1:0-1591 GCA_965369735.1 uncultured bacterium | reverse complement strand
GGGTGTGAGTCTGGACGATGTTGCATCGCACGTGGAGTTTGCCGAAAAGTATTCCTTGCCATTCCCGTTGCTATCGGATGCTGATGCGAATGTGTCAAAGATCTATGGCGTCTACCGCAATCGCGGCATCATGAAATATGCAAGGCGCGAAACATTTGTCATCGACCCGAATGGCCATATTGCGCGCCACTACCCGGATGTAAAACCTGATGAGCATTCACAAGAGCTGCAAACTGATCTTGCTGAGTTGATCGGCAGCACCGGTTAGTGGTGAATCAGTTAATGGTCAGATCCCGATCCGGTTCCAGCGTCAAACGATAAACCGGCTCGCCTGGCAAAAAAGCCGACGGCCGACCCTCGACCCAGTCCATATGCCCGGCGCCGAAATAAGCTGACAACGGGTGACCACTTTGTCCTGATGGCATATGCAGATACGCCTCATCTTCCCGACCCGGCGCTACCGCAAACCTTTCCGATGCACCAAATGATGGTGATTGAACGCGCGGCATATGTGATGCACCCGGCAGTGGTTGCCGCGGCATATCCAGCCAGTCTGACAATTGCGGTAATGCCCGGCTCAGAGGATGAGCAATATTGACCGTGTTGCGCTCTCCCCAGGTCCGCAGCGCCAGTTCTGTTTTTCCCTGGGCTTCGAACTCCCGCGACGTCTCCTGTACCAGAGCCATCAACCAGGCATCCCAGCTTGGGAACAAGGGATTCAGCATATGCTGCGGTTGCTGATCGACAAGGCGCCATACCGGCCCCTCCGCCTGCGTACCCAGCGCAAGCGGCATGTCTGGCACATTGGTTTTCAGCTCGGCAAACAGCGTTGCCTCAATGGCATCAATCACCGTATATCGCCAGGCGCGTATCAAACGGTAGCCAACAGATTCAATCGCCGCGCGCGGATTCCAGTCGCGTACCAGATCACGGTACTCCCGCTGCTCGCTGGTCAGCAGTACTTCGTTGCGATCCAGTAAATCGACCAGCAGTTTCTGCCAGCGAACAAGAAACAACGCCCTGTCATCGAGCTGAATCTCGAGCATGTCTGATACCGTCACTTGTTCACGCGCCAAAAGAGTGTCCCGGATCTGCCCTGCCCGGGCACCCAACGCATAACCGCCATCTCCGATCAACGCCAGACCCGAACCCGAGACCACCCGCGCATTTGCGGTCCAGATCGCGCCGTTTTCGGGGTTGATAATGGTCGGATAATCTTCGGGGTCCACCCAACCGGACCAGGCATCACCAAGATCACTCCAATGTACCGGCACACGTGCATCATAGTCACCGCGCACCGGAATTTTGCCCATCAATGTCCAGCCGATATTGCCAGCGCTGTCGGCAACAACAAAATTCTGCGGCGGAATTCCAATTTGCTGCGCAACCTCGATTGCTCCGGCGACGTTGCTTACATTTTCAAGTGCCGAAAGCTTCATGCCGGTGGTTGTATCCGATCGATGCGCTGTCCACAACAATGCGTTTTTGCGACCCGCGTAATCCACGCCGATGACCGGACCCCAAATGGTCTGTTCTATTTCAAGTACAACCGGCTCTTCGTCCCGGACCATGATGGTTTCGTGAATGACAT
>CBDUSC010000388.1:0-1625 GCA_965369735.1 uncultured bacterium | reverse complement strand
AAAACCGGCGCGTTTTTTGATTGCGTGATGCTCATTGGTTTTGCGATGATGCGCTCTGACTGTCGCAATCACTGGATCCCAATATTGGCTGCCATTAATTTCCGCAGCGATAACGAATCGCCTGCCGCACCCGAGTTGCTCGAGGCGCTTGTGGGCGCGAATGAGTCATACGAATTCGCCTACGGCGACGACGGCTACAGCACGGCGTTGACAAAAAAGTTTTCGGATCTGTTTGAAACAGATCTTGTCGTTTTTCCGCTGGCAACCGGTACGGCAGCAAATTCGATTTCACTGGCACAGATGTGTCCCCCGTATGGCTCGATCTATTGCCACGCGCACTCGCATGTCAACACCGATGAATGCGGTGCACCGGAGTTCTATTCCGGTGGTGGCAAGCTGGTTGCCATGCACGGCGAGCACGGGAAGCTGAATGCTGCTGATTTGAGCGATTTGTTATCCAAAACCGGTGAACTCGGTGACCACGAGGTATTACCCAGCGCGGTGAGTATTAGCCAGGCAACGGAATCGGGCACCGTATATACGCCTGCGGAAGTCGCGGCAATGAAAACTGCCGCTCTGATACGCGAGCTGCCATTGCATATGGATGGCGCCCGTTTTGCCAATGCTGTGCAGACTCTGGGTTGTTCACCCGCAGAACTCACATGGAAAAGCGGCGTCGATGTGCTTAGTTTTGGTGCGACAAAAAACGGCGGTGTCATGGCCGAAGCCATCGTCGTGTTCAACCAGGACTATGCAATACAACTGGGCCGCAGGCGCAAGCGCGCTGGGCATCTGTTGAGCAAAATGCGCTTTGTATCGGCCCAGCTTGCCCGGTACATAGAAGATGGCTTATGGCTGGATCTTGCGAAAAAGGCCAACGATGCCGCGCAACGCCTGAGCGATGGCTTAAAGAGTCTGGATGGATTGACCCTGGAGCACCCGGTGCAGGCCAATGAAGTATTCGTTCGCATACCGGATGCCGTGGCGGATGGGTTATACAAAGCCGGGTTCGAGTTTCACCGCTGGCCGGGCACGGCAGATTTGTACCGGCTGGTCATGTCCCATTGCACGACCATGGATGAAGTCGATGCGTTTTTGAAAAAAGCGGGTGATCTGTGCGGATGAAGCCGGTCCTGCAGTGGATATATGTCGCTTTGCTTGTTGCCGGTTGTACCAGCGTACCGGTAAACACCGTACAAAAACGTCCCAGGAACCTGATCCTTGTCATACCCGATGGTATGGGGCCTGCCCAGGTTTCACTGGCACGCGAGTACTGGAATGGCGGTGATGCATACTTTGTGTTCGATGCCATTTTGGTGGGTAGCGCGCGTACCGCGGCGACCAATCGAAACATTACCGATTCCGCGGCCGCTGCAACGGCTATTGCCACCGGTATCAACTCGTACAAGGGTGCGATTGCCGTCGATGATGAGCGCAGACCGCGGGTTACGATGCTCGAGGAAGCCGAACGCATGGGTATGTTGACCGGCATGGTGGTGACCAGCCCGATACAACACGCCACACCGGCCGCGTTTTCAGCGCATGCGCGAAAGCGTTCTCATTACAGGAGCATTGCCGCACAACAACTGGAAAAAAATATCGAGATCATCCTGGGTGGCGGCCAA
>CBDUSC010000387.1:0-1654 GCA_965369735.1 uncultured bacterium | reverse complement strand
GCTGAATCCTGGCTTCAACCAGTGGGCCACAGACCCCGATGGGCCGCACCGGTTGCTGGTGCAGGTAGAACATGCAGAAGCGCTGGATGTTGCGCTGGCAACGCTACCGGATCGCGATCGCAGGCGATGGGTGCGATACACGAACAAACACGGCGAGTCCCTGATCGTGATTGCGAAAAAACACAACACCACCCCCGGTGTACTCAAGCGCGCCAACGGAATTCGCGGTTCATTGATACGCGCGGGTGATTACCTGATGATTCCAACAGCCACGCAAGGCATGTCGGAATATACCCTGAGCGCCGATGCACGGCGGCGCGGGATCCAGAATCGTACGCGTGGCGGCAAACGCGTCGCGCATCATGTCAGACCCGGCGATACCCTGTGGGATATTTCGCAACGATACGATGTGGGTACCCGCCAGCTCGCATCCTGGAATGCCATGGCACCGGGTGACACGTTGACGGTAGGCCGCGAGCTGGTCATCTGGACGGATGTCGCTACCGCATATGCGCCTTCCATCTCTGGTGGTCCTGGTGGCAAAATCGGCAGCAATCGCACGCGGCGCATCAACTACACCGTGCGCAAAGGCGATTCGCTATACAGAATTTCTTCCCGTTTCAAAGTGAGCATTGCTCAACTGAGACGCTGGAACAATCTGTCGGGCAAAAAATACCTGCAACCCGGTCAAAAGATCGTCATGTATGTTGATGTTACGCAACAAAGCGGCGGCTAAAATAGTAATATTGCTCCAGCAATAATCAGAAAAAAATAAAGGAATCGCCATGGGATTTCTCGCCGGCAAAAAAGTTCTGATCGTCGGTCTCGCCAGCAAACGGTCCATTGCACACGGCATTGCCGCAGCCATGCACCGCGAAGGTGCGGAGCTGGCATTTACCTATCAAAATGACAAGCTGCAGGGCCGCGTGGAAAAAATGGCCGCGAATTTTGAGTCCGATGTGACCTGTCCCCTGGATGTCGCCAGCGATACGGAGATCGATGCAGTATTCGATCACTTGTCAAAGCGCTGGGATGGTCTGGACATACTGGTACATTCGGTCGGTTTTGCCCCGCGCGAACAACTGGAAGGCCGATTTGTGGACGCGGTGACGCGTGAGGGATATCAGATCGCACATGACATCAGTGCCTACAGTTTTGCAGCGCTGGCTCAAGCGGGTCAGGAAATGATGCGCGGTCGTCACGGTGCGCTGTTGACCCTGAGCTATCTCGGCGCGGTCCGTGCAATACCCAACTACAACGTCATGGGCCTGGCAAAGGCGAGCCTGGAGGCTTGTGTGCGTTTTCTTGCTTATGATCTCGGGCCGGATGGAATACGCGTCAACGGCATATCGGCCGGGCCAATCAAGACGCTGGCAGCATCGGGTATCGGTGGTTTGCGCAAGATGCTGGCGCATGTCGCGGAAGTATCGCCCTTGCGGCGCAACGTCACAACGGATGATGTTGGCAATGCGGGTGCGTTTTTGTGCTCGGATCTTGCAGCCGGCATTACCGGCGAAATCCTGTACGTGGACAATGGATACTCAACCGTCGGCATGAGCTTCGATCTTTGACAGTGCCGGTGTTAAATTAATTAACTTATTTTTAAAATAAGTTTATGAATTTAAAACCGGCACCGGTCTTTATTGTGGAGGTG
>CBDUSC010000386.1:0-1746 GCA_965369735.1 uncultured bacterium | reverse complement strand
CATCCGTTGACTCACGGACATCGTCTTCCAGCCAGCGATAGGGATCGGCCACCCGGGTGCCGTGGTAGTCATCGACCACATCGACTCGATGTGTCTCCGGATAATCGGCTGCCAGCACCGATACCATAAATACCGGGGCCAACAGCAGCGTAAGGATTTGGGTCAGTACCGGGGTCCGCATGTGGTTTTGTCCTGTAAGTCTCGTCGCTACCGCATTTTAGACTACGAAAACCGCTTATGTTCATTCCATCCATCGGCAAAATTGAGACATCAGTCGCATGGGTGAAAAGCATAATACGGCACACTGATGGCGCGTTTCAGGGCAAGGCAACAGGCGGGCTATTTGATATTTTTCCCGTACAAAGCCGATATCGATCTACCCAGATTTCCATTCGTAACGGTTCTGGTCAGTTTGCTGTGCGTCGTGATTTTCTGGCAACAGGCCGGCAACGAATCGCGCATTGTCGAAAAGACGGTGGCCTTTTGCCAGGGCCAGCGCAGCGACATGACCGAAATCATGTACAAAAAAATCAGCGGCGATGGCACTCAAAAAGCCTGTTATGAGCTGATGGTCGATATGTTGCTGAACGATAACTGGCAAGTACCCCTGGAAAACAGGCTGGCAGCGATGAAACCGGTCACCGGGATGAGCACCGACGATGGCCGCGCTTACGCACGCGATATTCTCAGCAGTGAGTATCGCCGCTTTCGCGTACAGGTTCCCGACTACCTCACGGACGATCTTTATTACGATCCTACAAGCTGGAATCCATGGCGCATGCTTTTGTCGAGCTTTGCACATGGTGACTGGATGCATTTGATTGGAAACCTGTTTTTCTTTTTTGCCTTTTCCGCAACTGTCGAAGTGATACTGGGTCCCTGGTTGTTTGCTGTGACGTTGCTGGGTCTGTCTACCATTGTCGGCAGCGCATACTCCCTGTTTTCATTCGGTACCGGTGATTTCACGCCAACACTGGGTTTGTCCGGGATCGTAATGGGTATGATCGGTTTGTTTGTGTTCTTTTTGCCCGGCGCATCAATACGATGTTTTGTCTGGCTACTGGTTGTGGTGGTGCGATTCCCGTTACCGGCATGGTTACTGGCACTCTGGTTTGTCGGCTGGGATGTCTGGATACTGCTCAGCAATCAAAGTTTTGACGGGGTCAATGTCATTGCGCATGTCAGCGGCGCGACGGCGGGATACCTGCTCGGTTTTACATTCGTCCGCGCCATCAGAGAAAACGTGGGCAGACGCTTGGCGTATTTGCACAGAACAAGAACGCGGCTACCTGGTACCGCAAAACCGGAACCGACGGCACGCCAAACTACCGAACAAATTTTTCGCGATTAAAAGGAACGGAAACCGGCGCCAGGAGGGGCAAGACTGTCAGGTGCACCGGTTCCCGTTCACTGCTGGATCTTTGCGGGTTTAGTTGCCGCCATCACTCTGGCCACGTTGGCCGCGTTGACCGCGCTGGCCACCGTTGCCATCCTGGTTACCGTGCCTGCCCTGGCCCTGTCTGCCATGTCGTTTGCCTTGCTCACCCATCGATTCCCGGTGGGCACGCTTTTGTTCGCGCTTTGCAGCGCGTTCTTCATCGGACAGATTCGCCCATTCCTTTTGGCGCTCTTCATGGCGTACTCGCATTTGTTCGCGCTTTGCCGTGCGCTCTTGTTCATTCATATTTTGCCATTCAGCACGGCGCGCCTCATGCTGCGCGCGCCGCTGTTCGGGCGTGGTGGCTG
>CBDUSC010000385.1:0-1749 GCA_965369735.1 uncultured bacterium | reverse complement strand
GGAGGGCGAAGAAAATGGCTTCAAATTCCAACAGATTTTTGATGGGCGCGATTGCATCGATTTTTGCAGCGGGCGTGTTTGGCGGGGCAGCATATGCACAGGATGGTGTGCTGGAAGAAGTGGTGGTAACTGCTACCCGTGTCGAGGAAAACATCCAGGATGTGCCGGAGTCCATATCGACTCTCAGCGGTGACAAATTGGATGCGATCAATTCGGGTGGTGCCGATATTCGTGCATTGTCCAATCGTGTACCGAGTCTGCAAATCGAATCGAGTTTTGGACGCGCTTTTCCTCGTTTTTATATTCGCGGTCTGGGCAACACCGATTTCGATTTGAATTCATCGCAGCCGGTTTCGCTGGTATACGATGAAATCGTGCTTGAGAGCCCGATACTCAAAGGATTCCCGGCTTTTGATCTTGAGCGCATAGAAGTTTTGCGCGGACCACAAGGCACATTGTTTGGCCGTAACACACCGGCGGGTGTGGTCAAGTTCGACTCGGTCAAACCCTCACAGGAACTGGACGGCTATGCCCGTCTGGCTTTTGGTTCTGACGAACTGGTGGATTTCGAAGGCGCCATCGGTGCCGGTCTGACCGACAGCATGTCCGGCCGCCTTTCGCTATTGTATAAGGAGCGCGATGATTGGGTTGATAACGAGAATGTCGATCCGGATGCGCCCAGCGATACCGAGGGATATGAAGAACTGTCAATACGTACACAGCTGTTGATCGAGCCAAATGACCAGTTTAGTGCTCTGCTCAATGCCCACTACAGAAACCTGGATGGATCGGCGCGCTCATTCCGCGCAAATATTATTCGTCCCGGTAGCGACGATCTGGTATCGGGTTTCGACCGTGATGAAGTATTTTGGGATGGCAAGAATAAACAGAGTCTTGAGCATATTGGCGCCTCTGCCAATCTGAGCTTTACATCCGGACCCTGGACGCTGACCTCGATCTCCGGCTGGGAGTCGGTGGATGTGAATAGCCGTGGTGATATCGATGGCGGATTCGGTGCTTCGTTTGCACCGCCATCGGGGCCTGGTTTTATCCCGTTTGATGCCGAATCGGAGGACGGTTTACCAGAGCACGACCAGTACACCCAGGAATTCCGCCTGATGAATGACTCATGGGACAATGGTTTCTGGCAAGTCGGTTTTTATTACTTCAATGAAGATATTGATATCGATACCTTCAACTATGCATCACTGGCTCCGGGGAACCCGGTCAATGGCCGCACCTTTCAGGAGCAGGAAACCGATGCCTGGGCCGTTTTTGGTGCGATTGATATCGATCTTAACGAGTCCTGGAGCCTTGCCGGTGGCCTGCGCTATACCGATGAGGAAAAAGATTTCACCGCCTGGCGCACGGTGTCCCCCATCGGTGCCGGCGCGCTGGCGCCCCAGAGGGTCAAACCGGACGATGAAATTGTGAGCGGGGATGTTGCGTTGACCTATCATGTTAATAATGACGTCAGCATATATGGTCGTGTTGCCCGGGGTGACAGGGCGCCCAGTATCCAGGGCCGCGTGTTGTTCGGCGATGTCATCACGATTGGGGATACGGAAAAAATCACCTCGTTTGAAGCAGGTGTAAAATCTGAATTGCTGGATGGCTCCATGCGTCTGAACGCAACGGCTTATTTTTTCCAGATGGATGACCAGCAACTGACCGCAGTTGGCGGCGGCGCCAACTTCAACCAGCTGATCAATGCCGAGCGCGGCCTCCGCCAGCACAGCCGCGAGATCG
>CBDUSC010000384.1:0-1767 GCA_965369735.1 uncultured bacterium | reverse complement strand
GCTGGCACAGCGCGGCTGGGCTGAGGCCCTATCCGACCCCGGCGCCCTGGAAACGGCGTTTTCGCGCGCGCACAACGAAAAGCTCAACCTGCAACCCCTGTTTCTTGATGCGACCAACCCCACGCCAGACCAGGGCTGGGCCGAACGCGAACGCATGGGATTGTCGTCCCGTGCAACCGCCGATTGCCTGCTCGCGCTGGCGCTGGTGCATCATATTGCGATCACAAAGAATGTGCCGCTGGCCATGGTCGTCGACTGGCTGGTCGGTCTTGCACCAGATGGTGTCGTGGAGTTCGTTCCAAAAACCGATCCGATGGTGCAGGAATTGCTGCGGCTGCGCGAAGACATATTTCCGGATTACACCGAATCGGTGTTCCTGGATCTTCTCGGGCGCAAAGCGCGCATTATCGAAACCGAGATCGTGTCCGAATCCGGTCGCCTGCTGATCCGGTATCAACGCACATGAATGTGTCACACATTCTGGAGGACCTTGCGAACGCAACGGCTCCTTCAATTGTTCTACTGGCTCCGTTTATCCATTTTCTGGTTTATCACCAGTATGATCTGGCGACACCGGAAGTACTGATTTTGCTGGGTGGTGTCGCGGTTGCCGGCGCAATCCTGGCACTCCTTGCTGCCAGGGTCCCACCGTTTTTGCGAGTATTGATTATCGCTACGGTGATCATGTTCTTTTTTGACGTGCAGTTTGATTATGAGCGGCATGGGTATATCACCCTCATCTATATCGCGTGTATCGCGATTACCTGGATGTTGCGCGACCATGTCACGGAAATCGTATTTGCCGTATTTCTCACATTCATTGCATCAACATTGATATTGGATGGTGACAGTACAGGCGTCACCACCGAAAACCGGCCCGATGCGGCGGCTGCAAGAAATGAATCACTGCCGCCGATCATTCACCTGATCCTCGACGAACATATCGGTATTGAAGGCATCCCAGTCGACATCGAGCCTGGCCCATCGGTCAAAAGCGAACTGAAACGTTTTTATGCCGATAACGGTTTTGCCCTGTTCGGTGGCGCATTTTCACAATACTCGAAGACCTATAACTCGATTGCCAACGCGTTCAATTTCACATCCGAATCACAGGACGCCTATTACTTCCCGGACAAAACAGACCGCTACATATTAAAAGAGAACGCATGGTTTGAATCCCTGGGTGATGCCGGTTATCAGATTCGGGTGTATCAGTCCGACTACCTGGATATGTGCCAGACGACAGGGCTCGCCATTGTCAGCTGCACGACCTATCCCGGCAACAGCATCAAAAGCATCGAGGATCTGGGTCTGCCGGCCATGCAAAAAGCCCGGTTTATTGCGTACAGCATCCTTGACCGATCCGACAGCTTTGATTTTGTGCGTAATAAATACAATGACCTGCGGGGTCTCAACAGTTTTTTGACAAACTCGATACCACCCTGGAATCGTGGCGCCGATAGAGTCGGACCGCTGGGTATCCGCAGCGTGTTCATTCAGATGAGTGAAGCCTTACCCGAATATGCCCGGGGCACTGCGTTTGTAGCTCATCTGAATATTCCGCACTACCCATATGTCTATAATCTCAATTGCGATCTGATTCCGGATATCGATCAGTGGTTACTCCGCGCCGATCCCGAAGCAGGCACAATATCCGGCCAGGAAAACAGCCAGGCGTCCCGGCGCACCCGCTACGCGTTGTATCTTGATCAAATACGCTGCCTGAACAGCATGCTTGGAAAGCTGTTCGATCGACTGCGCGAATCC
>CBDUSC010000383.1:0-1771 GCA_965369735.1 uncultured bacterium | reverse complement strand
GGCACCGTCATTTGGCGCGGATACGGCTTTTTTTCCCAGCAGGCGGTCACCGAGTTCGACGCTGGACAGAACCCGGGCGATGCATTCACCGGCATGGCCATCACCGTACGGGTTGCTCATGTTCTCAAGCGTGTCTTTGAATCGTTTATCACTGGCCTGCGCAACGGCCTTGAGGATTGCGTTGGCATTGGCATCAACGTCGATGATGTTGATCGCGCGCTCCCGGCCTTGTTGGCGCATGCCGATGTTGATAGCGGGAAGGGCGAGTGATGGTGATTCCATGATGCCGCTGCTCGAGTTGCCTATGAGCACACTGGCGTGTTTCAAAAGACTCCAGTAGCTGAGGTGATTGAGATTTACAAAAAGCTGTGCGCTGTCGTGTGATTCGCAAAAACCTCGGGCGCGTGCGATCAGCTGTCGGCTGCCGGCATCGGCGTTGGGAAAGCATATGATCAGTTGTTGCCCGATTTTCGCCAGCGCTTCAAATACCGCATCCGCCTCTTCTATGGTGTTTCGTTTCAATGTCACCGGGTGATACGACACGACAAAAAACTCTTCGGCTAATTCGATGCCCAGCTGCGCGTTCAGAGTTTTGCGATCCAGCAGGCTTCGTTTTACAAGATGATCCAGGGACGGAGCGCCTGCCTGGTGAATCCGCCATGCTTCCTCACCCATGGATTGAACGCGCTGCGTCGCCTGCTGTGTGGGAGTGAAATGTATGTGAGACAATTTTGTCAGCGCGTTGCGCACCGCATCGTCCACGGCGCCCTCGCTGATCTCGCCACCCTCTATATGTGCTACCGGGATACGTAGCGCAAGCGCAACCGATGCCGGCGCGAGCATTTCATATCTGTCGGCGATGAGCAGCAGAATATCCGGGCGCATGCGCCCAAGCACGTCAGCGAGACCCAGGGCAGCTACGCCTATGGTTTTTGCCATGCCCACGTCGGTGTCCGAACTCAGCAGGCATTCGACCGTTTCATCGATCTTGAATCCCTCGGACTTTATTTCATCGATCGTATGTCCGAACTCGGCTGATAAATGTGCCGCCATGGCAATCAATCTCAAGTCAATATCCGGGCACTCACGCAGATGCTTCAGCGGCCAATAGAGGTGGCCAAAATCCGCGCGCGATGTGGTAATGACTGCGATACGTCTTTTGGCTCTCATCGTGTATCCATCTAATTCTCTGTTCTTGTTACTCGGGCAAACCTTGCAAGCATGGTGTCCAGCTCGCTGCGCGATAACCAACGGCCGCGGACCATCACGCCCTCGATATTTTGCGTATTGCGAATATCCTCAAGCGGGTTGTCACTCAGCAATACAAGATCAGCATCGCGGCCCGGCCGAATGGTTCCGAACTCATCTTCGGCAGCAAAAAAAACTGCGGGGTTGAGCGTTCCGGTTTTCAGCGCTTCGTATGGTGTGAGGCCGGCATCGACAAGAATAGCCAGTTCGCGGTGTGCGGCAAACCCTGGAACATTGAACACCTGGGGTGCATCCGATCCCAGCAACAAACCCGCACCCGCATCATTCAGTGATTTGATCTGCTGGCGTCGCAAATCGATAAACCGCATTGCGGCATCGGGGTCGTAGTCCGGGTCGTCAACAGCGCGACGCTTGCGCGAGACCCAGTTGTTGACGGTTGCCGCCGACATGTACTTCATCTCCGGCCAGTCCGCCATGGATTGCGGGTCGCCGGGTGCAGCCACATTTTCAATCAATGTTTGTGTCGGGACATTCCACACATGGCCTTGCACCGTCTTTTTTG
>CBDUSC010000382.1:0-1782 GCA_965369735.1 uncultured bacterium | reverse complement strand
ACGGCGATTCCGGTTTGTCGATGGTGGCGGTGAGATCGGATTTATTTCATCGGTGACACAACCGTTTTGCGGCTCCTGCACGCGCGCAAGGCTATCGACAAATGGTGTGCTATATACCTGCTTGTTTGCCAGTCAGGGTATGGACTTGCGCAGCCCGTTGCGCGATGGCGCCAAGCATGATGAATTAACCGATATCATTCGATCGGTCTGGCTTGAGCGCGGCGATCGTTACAGCGAGTTGCGCGTACCGACGCAGGCCGAAGAACACCCGATCCACAAAGTCGAAATGTATCAGGTCGGCGGCTAAGGAGCTCGAGACATGATCTCGCATGTTGATGACAACAACAAACCGGTAATGGTCGATGTCGGTGACAAGGCGATTACCCGACGCACGGCGCATGCCCGGGCACGGCTACGCTTTCCTGAATCCCTTGCAGGCCAGCTAAGCGATGGAGAGTTGCACAGCAAAAAAGGGCCGGTATTTCACACCGCGATTATTGCGGGCGTGATGGCGGCGAAAAAAACCCACGATCTGATTCCATTTTGTCACCCGCTTGGCCTGGATCATTGCGATATCCAGATCGAGACCGATGGAGATCGCACCGTAACCCTCGATTGCAAGACCCGTATTGATCACAAGACGGGGGTTGAAATGGAAGCGATGACCGGGGTATCGGTTGCGGCGCTGACGGTCTATGACATGTGCAAAGCCCTGTCGCATGAGATCGTGATCGAGAATGTCCGCCTGATGGGCAAAACCGGCGGCAAACGCGACATACGTATCGTCGAGGATTGATGAATACCGGTACTGCAATATTTGGGCTGGTGCTGTCTGGTGGGCACAGCCGCCGCATGAACGTCGATAAGGCAGCGCTGGTCGTCGCTGGTCAATCGCAGCTTGAGCGAAGCGTCGAGTTGTTAAAAAGAGTTTGCGACGAGGTATTCGTGTCTGTACGGAATGACCAGGGCGATGACCCGTTGCGTAGTCGGTATCCACTGATTATCGATCGTTTTGATGATGCAGGTCCGCTTGCAGGGATTATTTCGGCGCAATTGGACCACCCCGACAGAGCGTGGCTGGTCGTAGCCTGTGATTTGCCAATGCTCGATGAAGAATCATTGAGGTTTCTGATTCGCAACCGCGATGCCACAAAATTTGCCACCGCATACCGCAGCAGTACAGATGAGTTGCCGGAACCGCTGTGTGCAATATACGAACCGCATAGCCACAAAAGTTTGATGGAGTCTCTGGTGCAAAATCGTTTTTGCCCGAGAAAAATTCTCATCAACAGTGATATCGAGCTGCTTCAGCAGCCAAATGCTGATGCGCTCGATAACATGAATACTCCGGAAGATCTGGAACGCGTCGTTGCAAACGGAAAACTGATCGCGGGTGGTAAAACAATCACCGTGCAATACTTCGCTTTTTTTCGTGAGCAGGCAGGCTGCAGCGAAGAGTCGATGAGCATTGCTGCGCAAACCACGGGCGAGCTGTTTGCACACTTATGCGATAGCGGTAGATTACCTGGGGGGCTCAAGAATTGTAAAGTTGCTGTCAATGATGCGATGAGCGACTGGCAGCACCCACTTGCCGATGGTGACCGGGTGCTTTTGTTTCCACCGGTGGCAGGCGGATGAGTGGGTTCACAGTCACAGACGACGCCATCGATACACAGGCGTTGCAGCGAGAACTCTGCGATGGCCGTGCAGGCGCTTATGCCGGTTTCGAGGGCTGGGTTCGAAATCACAACGAAGGCCGGGAGGTGCTGCGCCTGGAATACG
>CBDUSC010000381.1:0-1791 GCA_965369735.1 uncultured bacterium | reverse complement strand
GCACTGGGCTGTACCGGGCCGATTGCCGTTGCATATGCTGCGAGCATTGCGGCAAAAGAAATGGAAGGGGAAATTGTTGACATAGCCATAAAGGTGGATCCAGGTGTTTATAAAAATGGTTGACGGTAGCCGTGGTCAAAACCGTTGCATCTACCAGCGATAGAAAAGTCATGGTCGCGGGGAAGTTTTTCAACAACCCGGATTCATCCATGCTGTTGAGTTTTTTTCTTACGACACCAGTCAATGCAAAGGTTTCATGACCGGCTTGCTTTGGAAAAGAGTTGTACTTGTACGGGTCGTATTCCGGCAGTATGGATTCCCATTTGAATTTTTCAAAATATGGCATAAAACTCAATATTTTGTGCCACGACGCAAACGTTGCCAACGGCGTAATCCCTATGGCCGGTGATGCAAGATATATGCGCGTCGGTATCGGGCTGTCTCCGTCGTGGATTGCGTCAAGCGTATAGTTCACCGACAACAGACCACCGTTGGAATACCCGGCAACAACAAAAGGCAAATCGTCACCAACTTTGTCTGTGACATGCCGCGCAGCCATTTTCACAACGGCGGCCCAATCCTGCCAGCGCGCCCGGGATAGCTCTCCGGGCGTTGTACCGTGCCCGGGCAAGCGAACACCAAGTACATAGTATCCATTTTCAAAAAACTGCTCGGCGATGCTGCGCATGCTGTACGGCGAGTCCGTCAGGCCGTGCAGCACCATGACCCCACCCCTGGGCGCGGCCGGTATCAACTCAAAGCTTCTGTTCCAGTTGGGCATGTCATTTGCAGGGTTGAATACACTTTCGGGAACGTATCTTTCGAATTGAACATCCGAATTCGCATATTTGGAGGTTACCTTTTCAGAAAGCTCGTCGAACAAGCGATTTTCCATCGCGAGATATTGTGCATAGGTTTCGATTCCGCGTGGATTATTCGCATGAAACTCGCTTTCCAGAACCTCGACATGCCAGGCCTCGAGATCGGGCTTGGTGCGGGCGTCGAAGGCACGCACAAGAATGATCGTGACTACTATGACAACCAGAACCATCAGGGTGCGTCTGACAAAGCGAAACAGCCATGCAAGCATTATTTTTGTTACCTTGTACTTGGGTCCGGGCTGGCCTAGTCTAACATCAAAGGCTGACCGGATAAGCCACCGGTCGGCGGCTGCCAGTCACCATCGCCACCTTCAGGAGTTACATGCTAGCTATGCGCTGGATTCTAATCACCGTCGTGTTGATCCTGATCGCCGTTGCAGGGCTCTGGTCTGCCAATAACTACATCAAAAAAGACGACTACTCGGTGGTCCGCACCGCTGTTGAGCAGCGCATCTCCACCGTCATGGGCAAACAATTCAAAATCCACGGCGAGGTCCGCATGTCGACTGCGCTGTCGCCAACGGTGCAATTCAATGACCTGCGTATGGCCAATAGTGAATGGGCGCGTGCCGAATACCTGGCAACCATTAAGCGATTTGAGGTCAAGCTCAGACTCATACCGCTGCTGTTCGGGGATTACAGCGTTTCGCTTTTGCGCCTTGATGGCTTCGATCTCAATCTGGAGATCGCACAGGACGGAAGGATCAACTGGCAGTACGAAACCGGTGATGATGACGGGCCAACCGAGTTTGATGCGGTGTTCAGGACTATCAGGGCCGATAATTTCGACTTGAGCATTATTGATCATCGCGACGGCAGCGAATTCACTTCGATCCTGGAGTCGTGTAAGGCAAAAACCGATAGCAGCAGCGACCCCATTGAGATAGACGCTGAAGGAACAATCAAAAGA
>CBDUSC010000380.1:0-1804 GCA_965369735.1 uncultured bacterium | reverse complement strand
GCATCCCGCGAGTCTGATCCGACAGGCCAGCGAGGCCGGACAACGGGATTTCGGTGAGAACCACCTGCAGGAAGCACTGGAAAAAATTGTGGCTCTGGCGGATCTGGATATCTGCTGGCATTTCATCGGGCCGGTACAAAGCAACAAGACACGGGGTATCGCCGAGCATTTTGACTGGGTGCACAGCGTTGACCGGCTGAAAATTGCGCAACGCCTGGATGCCCAGCGGCCAGGAAACGCGAGGCCGCTGAACGTATGCCTGCAGGTCCATATTGGCGACGAGGCGGGCAAATCCGGTGCGTCCATACCTGCTATCGATGAACTGGCACAGGCAGTTGCCGGTTTGCCACGCCTGAATCTTCGCGGGCTGATGTGCATACCGCCGCCGGAACCGACGCTGGATCGCCAGCGGGCGCATTTTGCAGAACTGCAAACTGCATTTGAGACAATGCAGGCTACCTGGCCATCTTGCGACACCTTGTCCATGGGCATGACCGGCGATATGGAGGCTGCTATCGCGGAAGGCAGCAGCTTGTTGCGTATCGGGACGGCAATTTTTGGCCTGCGGCCGGTCTGACCCACGGACAGCCGACGGCATGATATTGTTACGCGCGACGATTTATGGACCGGGATCATGACAAACGCTCTTATTTATATTATTCATGCGCTTGGCCGCCTTTTTATATTCGCATTTCTTTTGCGTTTTCTGCTGCAGTGGGTGCGGGCTGATTTCCACAACCCGCTCTCCCAGGCCATCGTCAAGATCACCAACCCGCTGGTCATTCCGCTGCGCAAGATTATCCCGTCGATTCGCGGCATCGACACATCGACGCTGGTGGTCATCCTGGGCCTGCAAATGGTCTTGTTCAGTATTCTTGCCCTGATTTCATCGGGTACTTTGCCGGGTGTTCTGCCATTATTTCTGGGTTCATTGATCGAAATAGCCGATCAGGTCCTGTGGTTCTATTTCATTATCATTTTCATACGCGTGATTCTCAGCTGGGTGAACCCCGGCACCTACAATCCTGTCACCTCGATTCTTTACAGCCTTACCGAACCCGTTATGGCGCCGTTAAGGCGTTTGATTCCACCCATCGGCGGTCTGGATCTGTCACCGATATTCGCCATCATCGCGATCGGCGCATTGATGCAAATCGTCAATAGTTTGTAGGCCAACCGAAAAATCGCGTTTTTTTCGAGAAAAACACGACTTTTTTTGAAAATGGGGCTTATTCGGGCCGGAATCTTGTGCTATGTTGCCGCGGTCTTTTTTTGCGCACACAGCCAGAATACGGCTGAACCGCGTGTGTAACACAAAACAGGAGAATTTGATGGCTGATAAAAAGCCCATGACCAAATCTGAAGTCATGAAGTATCTTGCCGACGATACTGGATTTTCGCGCAAGGAAGTTGGCGCGGTGTTTGAATCGCTTGCTGGTCTGATAAAAAAGAACCTCAAGGGTAACAGCGCACCGGGCATGTTCACCATCCCGAGCCTGATGAAAATCAAGGTTATCCGCAAGCC
Source organism: uncultured bacterium (assembly GCA_965369735.1). Lineage (GTDB taxonomy): Bacteria > Pseudomonadota > Gammaproteobacteria > Steroidobacterales > CBDUSC01 > CBDUSC01. The sequence continues at coordinate 279 of CBDUSC010000380.1, read as the reverse complement.
GGCCACCAAGGCGCGCCCGGGCATCAACCCGTTCACAGGCGAAGAAACCATCTTCAAAGCCAAGCCTGCACGAAATATTGTGAAAATCCAGGCATTAAAAGGTTTAAAAGATATGGTCTGACGGTTGTCGGACCCCGCACTTTGTGCACAAAAAAACCGGAGCATCAGCTCCGGTTTTTTTGTGCGCGGAAATCCTTTGACCAGGATTTACCTGACTACAGATCCTGCAAGACCTTGTGGCGTATTCGAGCCAGCGTGCTGCCGTTGATATAGAACAAA
>CBDUSC010000379.1:0-1836 GCA_965369735.1 uncultured bacterium | reverse complement strand
GGGCGGTCGATTTGTTACGACTGATCCAGCCAATGGCGACACCCTGGCCGAAATCGCATTGGAGCTGTCACTGGGCGATGTTTTGAACCTGGGCTCCGGGGTGCTCAAATCCGGCGGTTTTCGCCGCGAATCCATACTTGCCGATGGCCTGGAAGCCGTGTTTGGCGCCATGTATCTCGACAGCAGCGATGCCGATGCACGACAATGCATTCTTGGGCTGTTCGAGCACCGATTGGCCACACTGCCACCGGCGCAGGACCTCAAAGATCCAAAAACACGTCTGCAGGAACATTTGCAGGCTCATGGACATGAGCCACCGGTATATTCTCTGGTAAATACCACCGGTGAAGCGCATCGGCAGGAATTTACCATTCGCTGCGATATCACCAAGCCAGATATATCAGCGCAAGGTACCGGTCTCAGCCGGCGCAAGGCTGAACAGGATGCGGCCACAGCGGTGTTGAACGCATTGGGACAAACGCAGGCATAAGGAACTCTATGACCGACCCCGGCATGACATTCCATTGCGGGTATGCCGCGTTGCTGGGACGCCCCAATGTGGGTAAATCGACCCTGCTGAATGCGATACTGGGTCACAAGGTCAGTATTGTTACGCCAAAGCCACAGACGACTCGTCACAGTATTCTCGGTATTCTCAACCGGCCGCAAATGCAGATCATATTTGTCGATACACCGGGTTTGCATCGTGCCGCAGGCAATGCCATGAGTAAAATGATGAATCGCTCGGCCAGGGGGTCGATGGCGGATGCCGATCTCGCACTGTTTGTCACAGATGCACAGCGCTGGACAAAGGAAGACCAGGATGTCCTGGACAGGCTTAAATCTATCGGCTGCCCTGTCATTCTTGTGCTGAACAAGATTGACCTGGTCAAGCCACGGGAAAAACTCCTGCCTTTGATAAACGAACTCCAAAGTCTCCACGATTTTGCAGAGATCGTCCCTTTGTCGGCCCTGAAACGAACGAGTATCGATACTCTGATCGACGCGGTTGCAGTACGTATGCCCGTTGGCCCCGCGTTGTTCCCGGGCGAACAGATCACAGATCGCAGCGAAGCGTTCCAGATTGCGGAGCTGATACGCGAAAAGCTGATGTGGCGTCTGCGTGAAGAGCTGCCGTACGGGATAACGGTCGAACTGGAACGATTCGAGCGCAGCAAAAAAGTCAGTACGATTGATGCAATCATCTGGGTAGCGCGCGATGGGCAAAAGCGCATCGTTATCGGTAAAAACGGTGGCATGCTAAAAGAAATTGGTACCGCCGCTCGCAAGGACATCGAGTCGCTGACCGGTGGCAAGGTCATGCTGAATTTGTGGGTCAAAGTCAAGGAGAACTGGGCGGACAATGAACGTGCTCTGCGGCAATTTGGTTATGATCAATCATGAAAAAGTCGCGCATTCAATTGCAGCCCGGTTTCGTGTTGCATGCACGGGCGTATCGCGATACCAGCCAGATCGTCGAAGTCCTGACGCCCGATTATGGGCGGGTTGGTCTGGTTGCACGTGGCATCCGGACGGCCAGGTCAAAACTGAAGGGGGTGCTTCAGGTGTTCCGCCCATTGCTTTTCTCCTGGAGCAAGAGCGGCGAGCTTGGCACGCTGACCGGTGCCGAACCGGCGGGCCCGGCAATCGGTCTGCAGGGCGACTGCCTATTGTGCGGACTATATCTCAATGAGCTTATCGTTCGGCTTGAACGCCCGGTCACAGGCTCGATGGATGGCACGGCGATAACTCGCGGCGTTGTATTGATCGCTTGGCCGACGCTTTGGTTTTGCATTTGTCAAACTATTAGCTCCTTGCTCCAATTGAAGTAGCATA
>CBDUSC010000378.1:0-1919 GCA_965369735.1 uncultured bacterium | reverse complement strand
ACCTCGGCAATGATCTTGTCCGTCGGCTTGCCAAGACCGTGCCCGGCGCGGGTTTCGATGCGGATCAACACGGGCTCATCCGCCGCCTGCGCTGCCTGGATCGCCGCCGTGTATTTAAAGCTGTGACCCGGCACCACTCTGTCGTCGTAATCCGCGGTGGTCACCAGGATTGCAGGATAATTCGTACCCGTTTTTACATTGTGATACGGCGAATAGGCATACAAGGCCTTGAACTCATCCGGGTTATCCGCCGAACCATAGTCATCGACCCAGAATTGCCCGGCGGTGAAATGCTGAAAGCGCAGCATGTCCATCACCCCGACACCGGGTAACGCGACCGCAAATAGCTCGGGTCGTTGATTGGCAACGGCACCAACCAACAAGCCACCGTTGCTACGGCCATAGATGCCCAGATGTTCCTTGCTGGTGTAACCCTTTTCTATCAGGAACTCGCCGGCGGCAATAAAGTCATCAAAAACATTTTGCTTGTTGAGTTTTGTACCACCCTGGTGCCATTCCTCGCCATATTCACCACCGCCACGCAGATTGGCAACCGCGTACACGCCACCCATCTCCAGCCACGCAGCCCGGGATACCCGGAATACAGGTCTTTGCGAAATATTGAAACCACCATAGCCATACAGCAGCGTCGGGTGGGTGCCATCCAGTTTTATGCCCTTGCGATGCGTCACAAATACTGGAATTTTTGTTCCATCCTTTGAGGAATAAAAGTACTGCCTGACCGCATAGCGGTCCGAGTCAAAATCGACATCCGCTTTTTGCCAAAGCGTTGTCTCGCCGCTCAAAACGTTATAACGATACACGGTGTTTGGTACGTTGAAACTGGCAAAGCGGTAAAAGGTTTCAGGGCTATCGGCTTTGCCTTCAAAACCGGATGCGCTGCCATGACCCGGCAATGTCACATCACGGATTTTTTTGCCCTGCTTGTCGTGTACGCTCACCAGGGAGCGTGCATCGTGCAGGTATTCAGCAACAATTACGCCACCGACAAAGCTGACATCGACAAGCACATCATCGCCTTCCGGGATAATTTCCGATATGCGTTTCGCGCTGTCCGGTTCATGTATGTCAATCGCAATCAATCTTGCTTTTGGTGCATCAAAATCGGTAAAGAAATAGAACCTGCCTTGCTCGTGATGGATAAAGGTGTAGTCGTTCTCGAATCCCTCGATCAGCATCACCGGCTGCGCATCGGCATCGTGCAGATCCTTATACAAAACCTGGTACCGGTTATCGGTACCGATGATCATGGTGACCACCAGGTAGCGGCCGTCTTCGCTCACCTCCTGCCAATAACGCCAGTCGGGGTGATCCGGCCGGGCATAGATCAATGCATCATCAGCCTGATCCGTTCCGAGCCTGTGGAAGTAGACGGCCTGATTGAGATTCAGTGCCTGGAATTTCTCGCCGGGTGGCGGCTCGGGAAATCGTGCATAAAACAGACCGCTGCTATCTGGCATCCAGGCAACGGTGGTAAATTTGAGCCACTTGAGTTCATCATCCAGGACCCTGTTTTTGTCGATATCCAGGATTTTCCAGGTACGCCAGTCCGAGCCACCATCCTGTATCGAGTAGGCAACCCATTTACCATCCGGGCTGATCTTTATCGACGCCATCGCGACCGTGCCATCGTCTGACCAGGTGTTGGGATCAATAATCAGCTTTGGTTCTGATTCCAGCGATTCCTGCATATAGAGCATGCGCTGGTTTTTGAGCCCATCGCTGAAATAGTAGAAATATCTGTCAGCCTCTCGCGATGGAGTGTAGTACTCATCGTAATCCCAGAGTTCAGTGACGCGTTCCCGAATTCTCTCGCGCTGCTCCAGGGTACCGAGATACGCAAATGTGACTTTATTCTGGGCGGCTACCCAATCCGCCACATCCGTTGACTCACGGAC
>CBDUSC010000377.1:0-1944 GCA_965369735.1 uncultured bacterium | reverse complement strand
GATTACGCAAATCGAATTGCGGAGAATCCGGTGCGCGGAACCGCCGGCCGATATAATCTGGCTGTGATGGATCTTCAGGCAAATGATCCGGAAACAGCGAGGCAACGATTCGAGCCGCATTACCCGGAGTTGTTTTCTGACAATGATTTTGAAATTGATGCCAGAAACTATTTTGCTGCGATTATTGTTGCGCGAATTCTGATCGCCAGTGGTGACCAGGATCGTGCTGACAGGCTGCTGGAGAAAAGCCTGGAATTTATGAAATCGCAGCAAAGAAATGTCGGTCTTGGCTATACCTGGTCAGATATCCTGGCGTTGACCACCCAGGGTAAAAAGCAGGAGGCACTGGCGGCTTTGCGAGCAGCAGTTGACTCCGGTTGGCGTAGTGAATGGTGGTGGGTATTCGATCTTGACCCGGGCTTTGAAAGCATTCGCAATGAACCCGGGTTCCAGGAATTGCGCCAGATCGTGGTCGGTGACATGCAGCGCCAGCTTGCCGAAGTGCACGCGCAGCAGGGCACCGGGCCGTAACGGCGTCGTACATGACGGGGATCATCAGCGAACTCAAGCGCAGACGCGTACTCCGGCTTGCCGGGTTCTATGTCGTGGGCGCCTGGGCGGTGGTCGAAGCGCTGGATATCATGTTCGAAGCCTGGAGTATTCCAGGCGCGGCGCTGCGGTATGTGATTATTGCGGCATTTGTCGGTTTCCCGCTGGCATTGGCTTTTGCCTGGCGCTATGACATTACATCCAAAGGCATCGTGCGTACGCTGCCCGGTGGCGATATGGATACCACGTCCGGCCTGGGCAGAGCAGACTACACAATCCTGTTTGCCATGCTCGGTATTGGTGCCTATATCGCCTGGAATGCAGCGCTACAGGTGTTGACCGCACCTGCGGAAATCACTGATGCAGCATGGGAAACATTTGAGGCGCCACCCAACTCGGTTGCGGTATTACCTTTCGTCGATATAGGTGAAGAATTGCAAAGCCAGTATTTTGGCGACGGTCTTGCCGATGAGTTGCTCAACAGCCTTGGAAAACTGAAAGACCTGCAGGTGACCGCGCGTTCATCGGCATTCGAATTTCGTGGCAATAACAGGGACGTCAATAGCATTGCCCGTCAACTGCGTGTTGCCAATATTGTAGAGGGCAGTGTGCGTAAAGCAGGTGGTCGGGTACGCATTACCGCGCAACTCATCAATGCAAGAACCGGTTATCAACTGTGGTCCAGTACCTTCGACCGCGATCTGGATGATGTTTTTGCAATTCAAACTGAAATCGCCGAAAAAATCGCTGCGGAACTCTATCCCGAACTCAGCGGTGAAGACAAAGCGCGCTTCGCAGATGGCACAACGACGAATCCCGCGGCATTCGATGCCTATCTGCGCGGCCGGGAGAAATGGTTTTCAAGAAACACCGAACAAATGAAGCTGGCCGATGCAGCTTTTCGCGAGGCCATACGCCTGGACCCGAACTACGCCCTGGCCTATGTAATGCTATCCGATACAGTTGGGCAGGCGGATTTCAAGATTGGGCTGCCGGCGGAAGAAACCGCGCAACGCATGCTGCCCTTTGTCCAGAAGGCATTGGAGATCAGCCCCAATTTGTCCGATGCGCATTTCCAGATGGCGAATTATCAACGAAAAATGGCTGAGATTGATGAGGCCGAAGCCAGTTTCCAGCGTGCGATCGAACTCAACCCCAGCAATGCGCGCGCACTTTTGTTATCCGGAGATTTCCTACGCATTGAAAAACAGAGCCTGGAGGAATCAATCAAGCTATTCCGGCGCGTGGTCGAGCTGGATCCCGTCAGCCCGTTGCCGTATGTCAAGCTGGGTACCAACAGCTGGATGCTGGGTGATTTTGATGCGGGGCTGGAAAATTACAACAAGGCGCTGGCGATCAACCCGGAGTACCCGCATACCCATGACTCCATGGGGT
>CBDUSC010000376.1:0-1963 GCA_965369735.1 uncultured bacterium | reverse complement strand
CGTCCGGTATCTCAAGTCCATTGGTATTTTCAACGATGCGGTCGAAGCCGAAGATGGCATGATCGTCGTCAGGGGCGGCATCGCCATCAAGGCGGATCTTCTGGACCCGGATGCCTGCACGCTTATTGAAAAACACTGCCTTGGTAATGGTCTCAGAGGCGGCACCCTGATCCACGGGGGCTTTTTCCTGGGCCCCAATGATTTTTATGATGCCCTGCGCGACATGGATCGCGAGGAAAGCGAGCTGATACGCATGACCGGTGTCGAGGGCATCAACCAGCTCTATGGCAACGAGATGACGGATCGCACCCAGAGATACGAGTCGCGATTCCTGAATACCTGCCTGATGGCGACGCTGAACGGCTCGATTGTTTCCGATGGTCTGGATGATGGCCGAGTTATCAGCGGTGTCGGTGGTCAGTACAACTTTGTCGCCATGGCCCACGCCATGCCCGATGGCCGCAGCATTCTGCAGGTACGCAGCACGCGCACCAGCAATGGACATGTGTCATCCAACATCGTGTACAGCTACGGCTATGTGACCATACCGCGTCATCTCCGTGATTTTGTAGTCAGCGAATACGGCATCGCCGATTTGCGTGGTAAAACCGACTGCGAAGTCATCAAGGAAATGCTCAACATTAGCGATTCGCGCTTCCAGGATTCCTTGCGACGCAAAGCGGTCGTTGCGGGCAAGTTGCCGCACAGCTATCGCATACCGGATGGATACACCAACAACACACCCGAACGTTTGCGCGTACTACTGGCCACCGCCCGGGCAAAAGGCCACTTTCCGCCCTTCCCGTTTGGCACCGAGTTCACCGATACCGAGCTGACGCTGGGCAGGGCGTTGAAGAATCTGCAGGCAAATATTCAGAAACCCACCGGCAAGGCACGCCTTGCCTGGGATCTGCTCAGCTCGCCGAATCGGCGATCAGACCAGCGCGAGTGTTTTGAGCGCATGGGTTTGCTGCGGCCAAAAGGGATAAAGGAACGGCTGTACTCGGGTTTGTTGAATGTCGCGCTGAACTGGATATTACCGGCCCCGGAAACTCAAGAACCCGATGGTCCAGACCCGGACGATCAGAAACCCGACAAATCAACAACAAACGAACCGCATATCAGCGAGGACTGAGCGGCTATTTCTAATCGCACTCGAAACTCTCACCCACCGGCCGGCATAGATCGGCCCAGCCATAGCTCTTCCAGTCATCCAGAAAGCCGATATCGATCATCAGGGATTTGAGCCGCTCATCGCTTCGCAACGCCTGCATACCAGGCTCCCAAACTGTCAGCACCTGGTAACGGGCGTTATTTTTTACAAACCGGCGCACAATTCTGAGCGATTCATCACGTGCATCGAGTTTTCCAAACAGGGATAGAAAATCTGAGTATCCCCACCAAACGTTATCCGTGACAATCTGGCGAATCTCTGCGATGTTGGCGTCGCGCCGTTCGGGATTTCGACGCGCGTCCAGGAAAAGCTCGAGCGCTTTCGTTTCATAGGTTGCAGTCGCTGCATACGCGGCGGCCCAGCGCTCCGCTTCGACCCAATCACCCACCTCGATGTTAATAAGGGTGATCGCAAATGCGCCGCTGATCCAACCCTGATCATAAGCATCCGCCAGCAATGGCAGAGCAGACTCCTGATCGCCCCGTAACCACATCGTGTAGCCGTGGTACGCAGTCACAATACCGTAACCGGGATCTGCCTTGTGCGCTCGATCGAACCAGGTTTGCGCCTCGGCAAGACGCCCCAATGACAGGTGGTGTATCCCCATCCAAAGCATTGCCGTTGAGTTGCCCGGATCCAGTATTGTTGCCTTCTCGAGCTTTTGGCGCATGGCTTCAAACCGGCCAAAGCTGCCATCCATCCAGGCCATGACGGCATAGGGTTCGCTCAGATTCGGGTCCAGCATCAGCGCCTGGTTTGCCGCTCTGTACACCTTTGATTCAAGTTCCG
>CBDUSC010000375.1:0-1996 GCA_965369735.1 uncultured bacterium | reverse complement strand
CAAAGCATCCGCATTTCTGGCTGCGCTTGAAAAACATGCACCGGATATATTGCAGGCTTGCAAAAAAGCCGTTGAAAATGCGGATAGTGATCTGGATTTTTTGCGCCTTGACAAAGATGCGTTTCTTGCCTGTCCATCGGACTCAATCGACTACGCAGTAATGGAGAAAACCGACAATGCTGCTGTGGTGCCGCTGGATGCGGGCTGGAGTGATGTGGGTTCCTGGGAAACACTGCATGGTGCTTTGGATCGCGATGCCGATGACAATGCCGTGCATGGGGACGTTTTGTCGGTTGATACAAAGAATTGCTATTTGTATGCATCAAGCCGGCTCGTTGCGACCGTCGGTCTTGAAGATCATATCGTCGTTGAAACCAAGGATGCGGTGCTGGTTGCCCCGCGTAACAGGGCACAGGATGTCAAAAAACTGACCAGCCAGCTAAAGGAGCAAGGTCGTTACGAGAGCGATCTTGGTCGCCAGGTATTCAGGCCCTGGGGCAGTTACGACAGCATCGACGCCGGTGAGCGATTCCAGGTGAAAAGGCTTATCGTAAATCCAGGTGCTGTGCTCTCACTGCAAATGCATCATCACCGGGCCGAACACTGGGTCGTAGTGTCGGGCACTGCAAAAATCACACGCGGTGATGAAGAATTCCTGCTGGAAGAAAACCAGTCTACCTATATACCCATCGGTACCACGCACCGCATTGAAAACCCCGGCATGGTTCCCTGCCATATTATCGAAGTGCAATCCGGCAGCTATCTCGGCGAGGATGATATTGTCCGGTTCGAAGATAATTACGGTCGCAAAGGCCGCACCGACTGAGTCATGAGTAATCTCAGTTGCTTCCTGGCATACGATGTTCGTGGCCGCATACCCGATGAGCTCAATGAAGATATTGTCTATCGAATTGCTCGTGCCTATGCGCAGTATCTAAAGCCCGGCAAGGTAGTGGTCGGAAGAGATATTCGCTCAAGCAGTCAGGACTTGTGCGAAGTGCTGGCAAATGGGCTGACCGATTCGGGTGTCAATGTGCACGACATTGGTCTTTGCGGCACCGAGGAAGTCTATTTCGCAACCGATCACTTCGGGATGGATGGCGGCATCATGGTGACCGCCAGCCACAACCCGCCCGACTACAACGGATTGAAATTTGTCCGCGAGCAGTCCAGACCCATCAGCCGGGATACCGGGTTGCTCGAGATCCAGGCGCTGGCCGAGCAAAACGACTTTACGAGTATTGGCGAGCCCGGAACTACCCAGCCACTGGAGACCAACCAGGCGTACATCGATCACTTGATGACCTACATCGATGTGGATCGCTTGCGACCGCTGAAGCTGGCGGTCAACCCGGGTAACGGTGGTGCAGGCAAGGTAGTGGATCTTTTGCGCGGCAAACTGCCGTTTGAATTTGTAGAAGTGCATTTTGACCCGGACCCCGGCTTTCCAAACGGTGTGCCGAACCCCTTGTTGCCGGAAAACCGGGGTGCAACAACCGATGCCGTTTTGGCATCCGGCGCCGACATGGGCATTGCCTGGGATGGTGATTATGATCGCTGCTTTGTTTTTGATGAAAAAGGACAGTTCATCGAGGGTTACTACATTGTCGGATTGCTGGCGAAGGCATTTCTGAACAAAAAAGCCGATCAGAAGATTATTTATGACCCGAGGTTGACCTGGAACACCATCGATATTGTAAATGAGTTAGGCGGTACACCCGTACAGTGCAAATCGGGTCACGCGTTCATCAAGCAACGCATGCGCGAAGAAGACGCGGTCTACGGTGGTGAGATGAGCGCCCACCATTACTTTCGGGATTTTGCCTACTGCGACAGCGGCATGATTCCGTGGTTATTGATTACACAATTGCTGTCAGAAGAGGCCATTCCCTTGTCCGGGATGGTGGCCGACCGCATCCAGCGATCCCCGGCAAGCGGTGACATCACTCGAAAACTCGAACACGCACCCGAAATACTCAAATCGATCCGCGCAAAA
>CBDUSC010000374.1:0-1998 GCA_965369735.1 uncultured bacterium | reverse complement strand
CGCGGTGTGTCGCCACAACCGCTGACCCAACCCATTCTCATCCGATAGCCTTGCACGGCGTTGTGATGCCAGGCGCTGGCCATACTCAAGCATGCGTAATTCTTCTGTTGCACAAATCCTCGCGTTACTATCCGAACCAATGGCGATATGACCGCCGCCAGCCAAATAATGTGCAGCAGGAAAAATACCGTCACCCAGGTAGGCTTCGGTCAACGGACACAACACGACCGTGGCACCGGATGCGGATATCGTGTCGAGTTCGGTGTCGCTGACATGCGTCGCGTGGACCAGGTTCCAGTGATGATCAAGATCGACACGATTGGATAAAAGCTCAACCGCGGTCATGCCATATTTTTCCCGGCAGTCATCGACCTCGGCCTGCTGCTCGGCAATATGTATGTGTATCGGCGTATGCTCACCAAGGGCGGCACGAACTTTTTCTGTCATGCCAGGCAATTCATCGACATCGACCGCGCGCAGCGAGTGCGGCGCAAAACCGCAATCTACACCCGACAGCGACGTCACAAGCTGTAGATAGTCGTCAATATTGCTGTGAACAAACCGCCGCTGTTCATCCAGCGGTTTTCGGTGACCGTTTTGTTGCAAACCACCGTGCTGGTACAAAACCGGCAAAAAAACGAGGTCGATCCCCGCTTCACCAGCCGCCGATATGACGGCATCGGCCATGTCAGTCGATGCGGATCCATCCGGGAGGTGATGCAGGTAGTGGAACTCACCGACACTGGTAAAACCGGCTGACAGCATCTCTGCAAACGCGGTGTGGGCGATGATATGCATGGCATCCGGGGTCAGGCGATTGGCCAGGCGGTACATGGCGCTGCGCCAGCTCCAGAACGAATCGCTGCCCTGGCGCTGCTCGCCATACCCGCACAATGCCCGCTGGAAACTGTGGCTGTGTGCGTTCACCATACCGGGTATGGCCATCCAGCCATCACGGGGCTTGCCCTCGCAGGCCTGCACGGCGAGAATCGTGCCGGTTTCATCGATTACGATCTGCTGGCGTTCCAGCAAACCGTCATCGGTGAGGACATAGTCAAAGGACAGCGTTTTTTGCATGCGAAGCTAATGCACGACCTGAAAATCACAAACGCAAGATTGTACCCTATGGCCGGCAGCGCAAAAGCTGCGGAAGCCACCTCCTTTTCGGTCAGCGACGGGCTGATCGCAGAGATTGGCGGCAATTCGGCTGCGCGGGAGGAATTCGATGCGCAGGGCCAGATCATTCTCCCGGGCTTTATCGATTGTCACACGCATGCGCTGTACGCCGGTAACCGCATGGATGAACACCGAATGAAGCTCGAGGGCGCAAGCTACGAAGACATCGCCCGCGCCGGCGGCGGGATATTGTCAACCGTCAACGCCGTTCGGGCGGCCAGTGTGGATGATCTGGTCAAGCAAACGGTTCCAAGAGTCAATGCATTGCTCGCCGAAGGTGTGACGACCGTCGAGATAAAAAGCGGCTATGGGCTGTCCACCGAGCATGAGCTGAAAATGCTCGAAGCGATTGCACAACTGGACGACACCACACCGCAAACCATCGTGGCAACATTTCTCGGCGCACACGCAATACCGGCTGAGCAAACGCGGGAAGACTATTTACAGGATATTATCGACGACATGCTCCCGGAAGTCGCATCCAGGGATATGGCAGACACCGTCGATATTTTTGTAGAAAACATTGGTTTCACACTGGATGAAATGCGCGCGCTGTTCAATGCAGCACGTGATCTTGGTTTTAAGCTGCGTGCCCATGCCGAACAACTATCGGATCTCGGCGGCACTGCACTGGCTTGCGAATTCGGGGCATTGTCCACTGATCACCTGGAGCACACATCGAAGGATGCACTATTGGCGATGGCGCAGTCCGGTTGCGTCGCCGTTTTGCTGCCGGGCGCGTTCTATTTTCTCAAAGAGACAAAAAAACCACCGATAGAAGCGATGCGCGAGTATGGTGTCGCGATGGCGGTGGCAACCGAT
>CBDUSC010000373.1:0-2012 GCA_965369735.1 uncultured bacterium | reverse complement strand
TGTTTACGGTCGGTGTCTGGAATGCTGCGAAAATCTCGCGGAAGATCAAAGTAGCGTCACCCGAAACGACAATTATCGTTGGCGGCCCGCATATTTCCTCGATGGCTGGGGAAACCATGGTGCGTTTCAGGGATTTCGATATCGCCGTAGTCGGAGAAGGTGAAGAAACCCTGGTGCGGTTGCTGAAAAATCTGGATGCTGGTGGTGAGCTCGAATCGGTGCCCGGGATTGTTTATGTGAATGGCGATGAGGTTCGCACGAATCCGAGCCTGCCGATTAATCGGGACCTGGATCACCTGCCGATGCCCGCCTGGGATTTATTGCCGGATTTCCCGAAAGCCTATCCGGCGGCGGTTTACGATTTTCCGCGGCTACCCGTCGCAACTATTGCGGCGTCCCGGGGATGTCCGTTTCACTGCAAGTTTTGTGACACATCGACATTTGGCGCGCAAGTCCGGGCCTATAGCCCGGAGCGCGTGTTCAAGATTATTCAGCACCTGCAGGCTGATTACGGAGTTCGTCATATATTATTTGTCGACGATCTTTTTCTGGCAAGTAAACCGCGCACCAGGAAGCTCTGCGAATTGATTATTGAAAGCGGTACAAAAATTACCTGGAGTTGCGCTGCGCGTGTCGATACGGTGAAACCGGAAATCCTGTCTCTGATGAAACAGGCGGGTTGTTGGGAGATCAGCTTTGGTCTCGAGTCGGGTTCGAATGAAATGCTCAAAAGCATGGACAAGGCTGCCGATATCGCACGTTCGGAACAAGCTATCAAATGGACTGCCGCAGCCGGTATACGCACCAAGGGCCTTTTTATTCTTGGCTACCCGGGCGAAACGGAGGAGACCATTCAGATCACCAAGGACTTTATTCGCAGGTTACCTATTCAGATCATGAACCTGACGAAATTTACACCATATCCCGGTTCACCTATATATCGTGATCTGTATGGAACCAATATTCGCGATGATCATTGGCGCAAAATGAATGGCATGAACTTTCTGTGGGCGCCAAAAGGCATGACGGTGGATGAACTCGATCAGCATTATCAGGGTGTGCTGCTGAGTTTTTACCGGCGACCCCGAATGATGTGGTATTACACCAAGCTGACACTCCGGTACCCGGCGCATCTTCTCAGGCTGCTCCGCTTTCTGCTGCATTTCGTTATGGCGAAGACGCGAAGTTTGCTGGCCGGCCGCGGTGGCTTGTTGCTTCAGGAACAGGATCAGGTATATCTCGATCAGGAAGAGTGACACAAGGCGTGTCGTTCAATCCTTGTATCCTGATTCCGATCTATAACAACAATGATACGATCCGGGATGTCGTCCGGTCTCTCGAATATCTGAATTTACCCTGCCTGATTATTGACGATGGCAGTGGTCAGCCGACCCGGCAGGTCTTGCAGCGCATCGATAAGGATTTTTCCTGGGTAACAGTCATTCACAGGAATAAAAATGGTGGCAAGGGCGCTGCCATGGCAACGGGGTTTAGTTCGGCTGTTGACCTGGGATACACGCATGCCGTGCAACTCGATGCAGATGGTCAACACAATGCGTCCGATGTGCCTCGATTCCTGGAGCAGGCGCAAGCGTCGCGCGAAGCACTGATCCTGAGTAAACCTGTTTTTGATGACAGTGCTCCGGTCGCGCGGCGATACGGCAGATTGATAACCACCTTCTGGGTTTGCGTTGAAACCTGGTCTTTCGATATCAAGGATGCATTATGCGGATTCCGTTGCTATCCGCTACAGCCAGTGATGAGGCTTTACCAGCAAACGGGCATTGGGACAGGCATGGTGTTCGATACGGAAATCGCCGTGCGCCTGTACTGGAATGGTGTGCCGATGATAAACGTGGTAACAAAGGTCGACTATACAAAGGGTGGCGTATCTCATTTCAGGTATCTCGAAGACAACCTGCGTATCATTCGTCTTCACACCCAACTTTTTTTTGGTATGTTGATCCGGATTCCCCGACTGGTGTTTCGCGCTCGGACTTGAGTTACCGGTG
>CBDUSC010000372.1:0-2015 GCA_965369735.1 uncultured bacterium | reverse complement strand
TTGCACAACATCTGGCAGAAAGCGGGATTACGGTGACCAGCGGTCTCGCGCTGGGGATCGATACCGAGTGCCACCGTGGTGCATTGTCCGCTCATGAATCCGGTCACGACGCGACCGGCAAAACCATCGCAGTCATGGGTACCGGTATCGATACCGTATACCCGGCACAGCAACAAAGTCTCGCCGAAGACATCGCGAGTCATGGAGCGCTCGTCAGCGAGTTCCCACCCTGCTCGCCACCAAAACGCGAGCACTTTCCACAGCGCAACCGCATTATCAGCGGTATGGCCCTTGGTGTACTGGTTGTGGAGGCGGCGCATCGCAGTGGCTCGCTGATTACCGCGCGCCATGCCAGCGAACAAGGCCGCGAGGTATTTGCAATCCCGGGCTCGATACATAATCCCATGGCGCGCGGCTGCCACCGCCTCATACGCGAGGGCGCTAAACTTGTGGAGTCTGCGGCCGACATTTTTGAGGAGCTGGAATCGCTGGCAGGCAGCCTGAAAACAGGTGCCGGCGCTACGGACCAAAATGCTGCGCAGGCCACATCAGACGATTCAACCGGCGATGTCGGCAGCGATGCACAGTACGGCCGGTTGCTGGACGCGCTTGAATATGATGCTCAACCCATAGACCGGATTATCCAGCGTACAGGTTTGACGGCGGATGAGGTTTCATCCATGCTCCTGATCCTGGAGCTGGAAGGAAAAGTGACATCAGCGCCGGGTGGCAGATATGCCAGGGTGATGAAGAGGGTCTCTGAATGAGAGAAAATGTTCTCGACGTACTGATGTATTTGTTTGAAACGTACGTCGACGAGGATGCCGAAAAGGAACCAGATCGAAACGTCCTGCGAACTGAGCTTGAGCAGGCCGGGTTCGCCGATCGTGAAATCGATCGTGCGCTGGAGTGGCTGGACGGGTTGACGCTTGGAGACTCGGAAGATCAGCGACCTGCGCCCACCGATCGCGCCACGCGAATTTTTGATACCGTTGAACTGATGCGTCTGGACCAGGATTGCCGGGGCTATATGCTATACCTTGAGCAGATCGGCATTCTGTCGGCGGCGCAACGAGAACTCGTCATTGATCGATTGCTTGCGCTCGACAATCCTGATGTAGACGTTGAACAAGTTAAGTGGGTTGTGCTAATGGTGTTGTTCAGCCAGCCCGGACAGGAAGCGGCTTACGCGCGAATGGAAGATCTTGTCTTTGAGGGCAAGATGCTGCTGCTGCATTGAACGTAGCTGAATTGTGTGTGTTGTGCCGCGGCGACAGCCGCGGTTTGTTTTTGCATAGATAATATTTAGTAAAGGTATGAGCAAAAACCTCGTTATCGTCGAATCGCCGGCCAAAGCAAAAACCATCAAGAAGTACCTGGGCAAGGATTTTGAAGTCCTGGCATCGTACGGTCATGTCCGCGATCTCATTCCGAAAGAGGGCGCGGTCGACACCGATCACGATTTCAAAATGAATTACCAGGTGATCGAAAAGAACGAAAAACATGTTCGGGCGATTGCTACCGCATTGAAAAAGGCCGATGCGCTATATCTTGCAACTGACCCCGACCGCGAGGGCGAGGCGATATCCTGGCATCTGTACGAGCTGCTGAAAGATGACAACAAAATCGATGGCAAGCCAGTATATCGAGTGGTTTTCCACGAGATCACAAAAAAAGCAATCCGGGATGCCGTTGCAAACCCCCGGGAGCTGTCCATTCAGTTGATCAATGCGCAACAGGCCAGACGCGCGCTCGACTATCTCGTCGGTTTCAATCTCTCACCGTTGCTTTGGAAAAAGCTGGCACCCAAGTTGTCGGCGGGCCGCGTACAAAGCCCCGCATTGCGACTTATCGTCGAACGCGAAGCGGAAATCGATGCGTTCAATCCACGCGAGTACTGGACCATCGATGCCCAGCTTGCCAAAGACAGCCAGGAGTTTTCCGCGCGGCTTGCCGAGTACAAAGGCGAAAAGGTAGAGCAATTCAGTTTCGAAGACGAAAAGACCGCACTGGCA
>CBDUSC010000371.1:0-2021 GCA_965369735.1 uncultured bacterium | reverse complement strand
CATCGAGTTCCATAGAACCGAGATCCTCGCCGCTACGCGTGCGCACGGCCACGGAATTATTTTCAAGCTCACGATCCCCGATCACCAGCATATACGGGACCTTCTGAATCGTGTGCTCGCGAATTTTAAAGCCGATTTTCTCGTTTCTCAAGTCCGAATTCACTCGAAAACCCTGATTTTTCAAGGAATCGGTAACTTTTTTGGCAAATTCGTTGTGCCGCTCGGCAATTCCCATGACTACCGCCTGTACCGGCGCCAGCCAAAGCGGGAACCGCCCGGCGTAATGTTCTATCAAAATGCCAATAAAACGCTCCAGCGAGCCCAGAATCGCCCGGTGCAGCATGACCACGGTTTTTTTGCTGCTGTCTTCCGCAATATAGGTCGCCCCAAGCCGTTCCGGCATGGAAAAGTCGAGTTGCATGGTGCCGAGTTGCCAGACCCGGCCAATACTGTCTTTTAGCGAAAAATCGATCTTTGGCCCATAAAATGCGCCATCGCCTTCATTGAGCACATACGGATGTCCGCTGACCTCCAGCGCCTGGGTCAGCACCTGTTCCGCGCGATCCCATTGCTCGTCGGTACCCACCCGGTTCTCGGGCCGGGTCGACAACTCAAGATCGACCTTGTCAAAACCAAAGTCGCTATAGACCTCGAACAGCAAATCCATAAACCGCGCGACCTCGGACAAAATCTGTTCCTCGGTACAAAAGATATGCGCGTCATCCTGGGTGAAATTCCGCACCCGCATCAGGCCATGCAGGGTGCCGCTGGGTTCGTTGCGGTGGCAGGAACCAAACTCGGCCATCCTCAGCGGCAGATCGCGGTAGCTGTGCAACGCATGGTTGTATATCTGTACGTGGCATGGACAGTTCATCGGCTTGATCGCGAACTCCCGGTTTTCAGAACCGGTCAAAAACATGTTTTGCGCGTATTTGCCGGCGTGCCCGGATTTTTCCCACAGCGAGCTGTCGAGAATCAGCGGCGTGCGAACTTCCTGGTAGCCGTTATCGTTTAGCTTGGCGCGAAGATAGGTTTCAATGGTTTGCCAGATGCGCCAACCCTTGTCGTGCCAGAACACCATCCCCGGTGCATCTTCCTGGGAATGGAACAAATCCATCACTTTGCCGATTTTGCGGTGATCGCGTTTTTCGGCTTCCTCGAGACGGTGCAGGTATTCCTTCAACTGCTTTTTGTCCGACCAGGCAGTGCCATAAATCCGCTGCAGCATTTCGTTTTTGGAATCGCCACGCCAGTAGGCCCCCGCCACTTTCATCAGCTTGAAAGCCTTCAGCTTGCCTGTGCTCGGTACATGCGGACCGCGGCACAGGTCTTTCCAGTCGCCCTGGCTGTAGATGCTGATTTCACCGCGATCACGCGCGGCCTCATCGCTCAACTTGTCGGAGGTATCCTTACCAAATGCGCTGCCATCCGGGTTGGTAATGTCCGCGATAATCTCGGCTTTGTAGTTTTCACCAATACTTTTGAAATACGCAATCGCGTCTTTGCCTTGCATGGTTTCCCGGGTTACCGGCAAATCCACCTTGGCGAGCTTTTCCATTTCCTTTTCAATGGCGACCAGATCATCCGGTGTGAAAGCGCGTTCAAACGCGAAATCATAGAAAAAACCATCCTCGATCACCGGCCCTATGGTGACCTGCGCTTCCGGGAACAGTGATTTGACCGCCTGGGCCAAAAGATGCGCCGTTGAATGGCGGATGATCTCCAGCCCTTCCTCATCTTTGCCCGTGATCAAGGCAACATCGGCATCCGTGTCGATCATATGCGAAAGATCGACAAGCTGGCCATCGACGCGACCAGCCAGCGCCGCGCGCGCGAGACCGGGCCCGATATCGGCAGCGATATCCGCCACAGTGACCGGCTGGTCAAAGCTGCGTTGACTGCCATCAGGCAGGGTGATCACCGGCATGTCTGGTTCCTGAAATTAAGAGGCTTTGCAAAGCGGATCGTAGTGTCCATACGGGCACACGCGGGGTCAAGCAATTTACCCCAATATCTTTCAT
>CBDUSC010000370.1:0-2029 GCA_965369735.1 uncultured bacterium | reverse complement strand
CGAGCTGTACGAACGTATTCAATGGTTGCCGATCCTGGATATCACCCGGTTGCATAACACTGGCGCGGCATTCAGTTTTTTAAGCACCGCTTCTGGCTGGCAGCGCTGGTTTTTTGTCACCCTGGCCATGGCAGTCAGTATTGCGATCATGGTCTGGATCCGACGGCTACCGGCAAAAGGAGAGTCACTGCTGGCCGCGGGTTTGTCGCTGATACTCGGCGGTGCGCTGGGTAATGTCATCGACCGTGTGTCACACGGTTTTGTCGTCGACTTTATCAGTGTGCACTACAACGACTGGCACTTTCCCGCATTCAACAGTGCCGACAGCGCAATAACAGTGGGTGCTGCATTGCTGATTATCGATGCGTTTTTTTCAAAAAAAGAACGCCAAGCCTGACTATGGCTGACTATCGTCTCCAGCAGGTCGTGGTCTTGTCCGCGCCACCGGATGATTCGGCGTACCGGACACCCTGTGAATCAATGCGGAACAGCGCACAATCAACGTCATCGAGCTGAGGTGATCCCGCAGCCGGTGTGACTGTGGCCGTATAGGCATTGATCAGCCCGCCAGCGCCCGCGGCCAGGGCTATAGCGTAGTAACCGTTTTGGGAACCGGCGATACCCAGCCCGGCAGGCGGTGCACCCGCATTATTGGCTGTATAGGTATTGTTTTGCGTATAGAATTTCTCCTGCGCCGCCTGGATACGCAGCAGCGTGGCCGTGGCATCAGATCTTTGTGCACGCTGGACGTAATTGCGATAGCCCGGTATTGCGATCGATGCCAGGATCGAGATGACAATGATGACGATCAACAACTCGATCAAGGTCACACCACGGATTCTTTTCATCACTGTATTCATTTGCGTTAATGCTTTCCTGCGTTAATGCTAAATATATTGTTCTGGTCCATATCCCTGGTCCATATCCCTGGCCCATAATCTGGCCAGAGTGGCTCCTAGTTGGAGCCATCCTGGTTCCAGAAGGTTCTGACCGGGGTATTCAGGAAGCCGACGTTACAGCTTTCCAGACCCACCAGGCATTCCGGCGGCGGTGTGCATTGCTGTCCCACACAATTCTGCGGATCATCCGGAGTCGGGAACATAAATACCACCTCCGGTGCGATACCACCAGCTTGCAAGGCGCGTACCCGGTCGGTGAGATCCAGGTTCGCGAGATCGCCATCCCCATCGAGATCCGCGAACGGTGTCGCATCCGATGCGTTGACGGCATACAGACGGTTGACACCCTGGCGCGGCTGACACGAGATCGCCGGACCGGCTGCGGGCTCAAAAGTTGTGAAGAAAATCTTGTTGTTGAAGGTGCGCGATTCCGCGAGCACTTTTTCACCAACATTTGGCAGGATCATTTTCCATCCTGGTGCACCCACCGGGATCTGCGGATTCAGATTGTTTGTGATATCCACAAAGTTGGGATCCGCTTCCGTTACCGGCACGATCGCATTGTACTGTGCCTGGCTCAGTTTACTGAACACGTCGTAATCGCGAATGGAATAAAAACGATCCGCCATCTGGGTATCGAGCGGGTGTGCGCGATAGCCCGAACCGATGCCGATATTGATAAACGACGAGTTGTCCGGCTGGGTGATAATCGCGACGTCCGGTGCATAATAGAACCGGCGCACATCGCTGATTGGTGCAAGCGGGATATCTGCTGCGCCCAGCGATGCCATGATACCGCCGGTGACAAGGGTTGCCCGGGCCTGGTTGTTGAAGATATCAAAGCGCCAGACGCGTCCACCGATGTCGGATGCGTACATGCGATCGGCAAAGCCGTCGCTGTTCATATCCAGTACACGGACATCAGCAGGGAACGAGTTGTTCATGGACACGTGCTGCATATCGGCAAGCCCATCGATACCCGCACGCCACAACATGGCACCGCTCAGGGCATCCACCATGTACAGGCCGTTACCTCTCACATCGGTGGTGTAGGCGAAATTGTCCTGCGTCGCGTCGTAGCCACCACCAAATATGAGTACCAGGTTGAGCGCGTTTTGCGCCGCACCCTG
>CBDUSC010000369.1:0-2041 GCA_965369735.1 uncultured bacterium | reverse complement strand
GTTGAAGGGGAGTTGTCCAAACCATCCAACCTGGTACTGCCGGTCGGTGCGGCTGTCGCCGGGCTTGCTCTGCCTGCCCTGATTTACGCCTATATCAACTGGGGTGACACGGACGCGATGAACGGCTGGGCGATACCTGCTGCTACTGATATCGCGTTTGCGCTGGGGATACTGGCGCTGCTGGGGGATCGCGTCCCTGCCAGTCTCAAGGTATTTCTCCTGAGTGTCGCAATACTCGATGACATCGGCGCCATTGTGATCATTGCCATATTTTTCACCTCGGAATTGTCAGTGTTGTCACTGATCGTGGCCGGCATCGCAGTAGCTGTTTTGATCGTTTTGAACCTCATGAAGGTGCGCCGTATTGATGCGTACATGATCGTGGGTCTGGTCTTGTGGGTATCGGTTTTGAAATCAGGCGTACATGCAACACTTGCAGGTGTCGTGCTGGGTTTTATTATTCCGATCAATGTAACCAACAACGACGGTGAATCGCTGGCAAAAAAACTCGAACACGATTTGCATACCATGGTCGCATTCTTTGTGTTGCCGGTATTTGCATTTGCGAACGCCGGCGTGCCGCTGGCGGGGATCACCCTGGATAAACTCATGCACCCGGTAACACTCGGGATCGCACTGGGATTGTTTTTTGGAAAGCAGATCGGGATATTCCTGGTGACGTGGCTGCTGTGCCTGCTTAGAGTCGCGAAGCTGCCAGCCGGCGTCAACTGGATGCAGATATATGGTATGGCGGTGCTGTGCGGCGTCGGTTTCACCATGAGTTTGTTTATCGGCACCCTGGCCTTTGAAGAAGTGGGTATAGACTACACGCCCAGCGATCGGCTGGGTGTGTTGCTGGGTTCCGCGATGTCCGGTCTGTGGGGATATTTTATTTTGCGGTTGTCTTTGCCAGCGAGCAAAGCTGCCGCGGTGGAATCCTGAGCTTGTAATATACGCAGACTGCTCCAAAAAACCGGTGCCGACAGTCTTTCAGACCGGTATCATATGCGCCTTCAAAAAGGACGGAGACCGCTTTGAGCAAGCTAAACCCGCTGGACTTGTACGATATTCGATCATCGTTGTCCGAAGACGAGCAACTGGTTCAGGATACCGTTGCACGGTTTGTCGATGACAAGGTGATTCCCATCATTGGTGAATGTTTCGACGAGCACCGGTTCCCATCGGATCTGATCCCGGAAATCGCGGACATGGGTCTGTTTGGGAGCACCCTGGATGGCTATGACTGCGCCGGTCTCAACAGCGTCTGCTACGGGTTGATCTGCCAGGAGCTGGAGCGCGGTGACAGCGGTTTGCGCAGTTTTGTTTCCGTACAAAGCAGCCTGTGTATGTGGCCGATCCATACCTATGGTAACGAGGAGCAAAAGCAGCGCTGGTTGCCCGGTATGGCGCGGGGTGAAATCATCGGTTGTTTTGGTCTGACCGAACCGCATGGCGGGTCCGATCCGGCCAACATGAAAACGCATGCCAAACGCGATGGCGATGACTGGGTAATCAACGGCGCAAAAATGTGGATTACGAACGGCACTATTGCCGATATCGCCATCGTCTGGGCACAAACCGATGAGGGCATCCGCGGGTTTGTAATAGAAAAGGACATGCCGGGGTTCGATGCGCCGGAGATTAAGCACAAGTTCTCATTGCGCGCATCGGTAACTTCATCGCTGTTTTTTGACAATGTTCGTGTACCGGATGCGAATCGCCTGCCGGGTGCCGAGGGCCTCGGGGGGCCGTTGCGGTGTCTCAACCAGGCACGCTACGGGATTACCTGGGGGCCCATCGGTGCCGCCCAGGCATGTTTCAGGGAAATCCTGGATTACACGGAGTCGCGAATACTGTTTGGCCGGCCGCTCAATCACACCCAGACCATCCAGATTCGCCTGGCCGATATCGCCCGACGGATTACTGCTGCGCAGCTCATATCACTGCAACTGGGTCGCCTGAAAGACAGTGATCGCCTGCAACCGGTGCAGGTATCACTCGCAAAATGGAACAATGTGCGCATGGCACTGGATATCGCCCG
>CBDUSC010000368.1:0-2072 GCA_965369735.1 uncultured bacterium | reverse complement strand
GAAAGAGACTACCGGGCATTTACAGCAAAGTTTCCGTTTGAGGAAACCCAGGATCAGGAAGATACCATTAACCAGGTCATCGACGATCTTGCCAGCGAGCAACCTATGGAGCGCGTCGTTTGCGGTGATGTGGGCTTTGGCAAAACCGAAGTTGCCTTGCGTGCATCATTTGTCGCGGTTAACGGTGGCGTACAGGTCGCCATACTGGTACCGACGACCCTGCTCGCGCAGCAGCATTACCAGACCTTCCGCGATCGCTTTGCCGACTGGCCGATACGTGTGGAGGTTTTGTCACGCTTTGGAACCGCGAAACAAAGCCGCGAGACACTCGATGGCATGGCAAATGGCACCGTCGATATCGTGATCGGCACCCACAAACTTTTGCAATCCGGCATAAAGTTTCAAAACCTCGGTCTGCTGGTGATAGACGAGGAACACCGTTTCGGCGTGCGTCACAAGGAAAAACTGAAAGCCCTGCGATCGGAGGTCGATATCCTGACCCTCACAGCAACACCGATCCCGCGAACACTGAATATGGCGCTCGGCGGCCTCAAGGAAATGTCCATTATTGCCACACCGCCCCTGGGAAGACTGGCGATAAAGACCTTTGTGACGCAATGGAACAATACGCTGATTCGCGATGCCTGCCTGCGCGAAATAAAACGCGGCGGACAGATTTATTTTGTGCACAATGAAGTTCGTACAATCGAGGAAGCGGCTACGAAACTGGCCGTATTGGTACCGGAAGCCACTGTGCACATTGGTCACGGCCAGATGCGCGAACGCGATCTCGAACAGGTCATGCTCGATTTCTACCACCGCCGCTTCAACGTACTGGTCTGCAGCACCATTATCGAAAGCGGTATTGATGTGCCCACTGCAAATACCATCATCATAAACCGGGCCGATCGTTTTGGGCTTGCACAACTACACCAGTTGCGCGGTCGTGTCGGGCGCTCGCATCATCGTGCATATGCCTACCTGATTACTCCACCGGGACGCAGCATGACCGCGGATGCCGTGAAACGCCTCGAAGCCATAGAATCGCTGGAAGATCTTGGCGCGGGCTTTACGCTCGCGACACATGATCTGGAGATTCGGGGTGCCGGTGAATTGCTTGGCGAAGAACAAAGCGGTCAGATACAGGAAATCGGATATACCTTGTACATGGAGCTTTTGTCGCGTGCTGTGGAATCCTTGCGGGCCGGGACCGAACCCGATCTTGAAAAGCCCCTCAATCATGGGCCGGAAATCAACCTGAATATCGCTGCCCTGATACCGGATGACTACATCCCCGACGTTCATATGCGCCTGATCCTGTACAATCGGATATCCGCCGCCGAAAACGACGATTCGCTGCGAGAACTTCAGGTGGAGATGATTGACCGGTTTGGTTTGTTACCCGATACCACCAAAACCCTGTTTCGCATCACCCGCCTCAAACTGGCAGCACAACCCATGGGCATCGAAAAAATCGAAGCGGGCCCGCATGGCGGCTATATTCAGTTTGGCACGCAACCGGATATAGATCCGATGCACATCATATCGCTGGTCCAGTCCGACTCCCGGGCATACCGATTTGACGGGCAAACGCGATTACGGTTCAGCATGGATATGGATGACGCCGAACAGCGGTTTACAACGGTAGAAGGACTGCTCAAACATCTGGGTGGTATCGAGAATCCGGATCAGCACGTATAAACAATTGTTGCAGCGCGTTTTTTGAAGCCGGGTTTTTGCATTGGCCCCGAAGCGGGGCTAACCTGTAGCGGCTTGAAATCGAAGCGTAAAAGGAATACCGAATTGCACCGATTTGCACTGATTTTTTTGTCCTGCAGCTGGCTTATTACCGGCCATGCCCAGAACGGGCAGCTTTTGCCAGATGAATTTTTGCCGGATGAGGACGGAATGTTGAGCTTCGAAGCGTTTGTTCTGCCAGAACCGGAATACACGGTAGAAGTGATCATTTTTCGAAATCTCAACACCGGTTACAACCGCCAGGAAGACTGGACAAAACCGGAGTTGAGGGTGATCGAGTTGTCTGCAGATGATGAGCAGGCAGAAAACGACAC
>CBDUSC010000367.1:0-2073 GCA_965369735.1 uncultured bacterium | reverse complement strand
TAAGTTAACTAAGTTAACACCGGCACCGGATAATCATGCAGACCGTACTGATCATCGATGACAATCACGGTGTGAGAACCGCGCTGGAGGTGCTGTTCTCCATCCATGATGTGCGAACATTATCTGCGTCGTCGCCAGGCGAGGGTCTGGAGATGCTGGGGTCGGAGTCAGTTGATCTGGTCATCCAGGACATGAACTTCACCGAGGACACGACCAGCGGTGGTGAGGGCGTTACCTTGTTCCATGAAATACGCCACGCACACCCGGGCCTGCCCGTTATCCTGTTGACGGCGTGGTCCAACCTGGAGACAGCGATTGACCTGGTCAAGGCAGGTGCAGCCGATTACCTGTCAAAGCCCTGGGATGATGCAAAGCTGTTGACCACGGCTCGCAATCTGCTGCAGTTGTCGGCGGTGCAAAAAGAAAAGCGGGAGCTCACCGAAAATCGCCAACGCGCGCGTACCTCGCTCGCGGAAAAATTCGATTTGTGCGGCATTGTTTATGAAAGTGATGCCATGCATTACGTGGTTGGTGCTGCGACCCAGGTGGCGCACTCCGATGTGCCGGTATTGATCACCGGCGCCAATGGAGCGGGCAAGGAAAAACTCGCAGATATCTTGCAGGCCAACTCGAGCTGCGCCGATGGGCCCTTTGTCAAAGTCAACGTCGGTGCATTGCCAGCGGATCTGATGGAAGCGGAATTATTCGGTGCTGAAGCGGGTGCTTATACCGGTGCCAATAAACGGCGACTGGGTCGCTTTGATGCTGCCGATGGTGGCACCTTGTTTTTGGATGAGATAGGTACCTTGCCGCAAGCTGGCCAGGCCAAGCTCCTCCGCGTTCTGCAGACCGGTGAATTCGAGCGTCTCGGCAGCAGCACCACCCAAAAAGTAAAAGTGCGGGTGATCAGTGCGACGAATTCCGATCTGGACCAGGCGATCCGCGACGGTACCTTTCGTGAGGATCTCTATTACAGACTGAACGTCATCGAGCTTGTCGTGCCCCCGCTCACCGAGCGCAATGAAGATATCATCCCGCTTGCCCGTTTGTTCCTGGATGATGATCATGAGCTGACTGATGACGCACAAGGCGTGCTTGCCGGCTATCACTGGCCGGGTAACGTGCGGGAGCTGCAGAATTGCATCAAACGCGCCTGTCTTCTGGCAAAAAATAAAAAAATTCGCGCAAAGGAGCTTGGTCTTGAAATCAGGCAATCCGGAGTTGAGCAAGAACCGGATGAACAAACGGTGCGCAATGCGCTGGGCGCAAACAACGGTGTGATCGCAAAGGCGGCGCGCGCGCTGGGCATGAGCCGTCAGGCCCTGTACCGGCGTATGGAAAAGTACGGAATAGAGCAATAGTCTGACCGGTCGCCACGTGTATGACTAAAAAACCAAATCGATTTTCTTTCGAAGGAAAGCTCGCCCTGATAGCAGCTGCGATGGCAGTAGCATTCGTGGGTCTGGGCATTGGAATCCATGTTTTGACCGGTAACGCCTGGTTGAGCTTTTTGCTCGCGGTGTCGATTGGTTTGCCACTGAGCGTTTGGGCGATCCGCAGCTTTATGTCGCCCGTCAATCGGTTGTTCCAGGCGCTGATTGGCGGTGTCGCCAGTCTGCGCGACAACGATTTCAGTATCAGTATTGTCGAGAATCGTCATGATGAATTTGGCGAACTGGTGGCGATATACAACGAGCTTGGGTCCATACTGCGCGACGAGCGTCAAAATCTTTTCCAGCGCGAGCTGCTGCTGGACACCGTGATACAAAGCACGCCACTGGCGTTGGTGTTGACCAATGCAAAAGACAACATCGTTTACAGCAACAGCTCGGCCAGAAAGCTGTTTCTGGGCGGGCGGCGCCTGGAAGGTCAGGATTTCGACAGAGTCCTGAAAAATGTGCCGGTACCGATGCGAGATGCGGTAGCCCGCCGGCGGGATGGATTGTTCACCGTTGAATCCGGGGCGGAGCAGGAAACCTATCATTTGTCGCAGCGCGAATTTGTATTGAATACCCAGTCGCACCGGCTGTATCTGTTCAAACATCTGACCCGCGAAATCAATCGTCAGGAAGT
>CBDUSC010000366.1:0-2074 GCA_965369735.1 uncultured bacterium | reverse complement strand
GGAAGATATCGTCCAGGAACCATCGGGTGGTCAGGGCGCATCGACAAGCGCGTCGTCCGGAACATCGTCAGTTGGCCTTGCGCCATATGAACTCGCACGGCTGGCAAAAGAGCGCGAACAGGCCGAGCGTGTGGTAGACCAGGTATTGAACGCCCAAAGTACGCTCGAGAGTCGCGGTGTCACTGTTTGGGCAGCTGATGATTACGCCGTTGTACTCGAGTATGCCCAAAGCGGTGACGAGCAGTTTCGGACTCGGGAATATGCTGCATCCCTGGTCGCATACCAGGAAGCGCTGTCGTTGCTGGAGTCGCTGGTGCAACGCTCCGGAAATGTTTTGAATGAATCGCTGCAAACTGGTCAGGAAGCTCTGGACTCGGGAGACAGCGCGCGGGCGAAAGAATCCTTTGAGCTCGCTTTGACTATCGACTCGACCAATGTACGCGCTGCGCGCGGACTCCGCCGGGCCGAAACACTGGATGAGGTCATCGTTCTGGTACGCGATGCGCGGCGACTCGAGGACGATGGCGATCTGGTGGATGCGCGAGATTTGTATCAAAAGGCAATAGATCTGGATGCCGGGTTCACCGCAGCGAATGAAGGGCTGGTGCGGGTGCGAACGGGTCTTGCGAACGCCCGTTTTAATCAATTGATGTCCAGTGGATTTGCGGCACTGGAACGACAGGACTATGCTGCAGCGCGCACATCGTTTGAGCAGGCAAAACGCATGCGCCCCTCGTCAAGCGGCCCAGACGAAGGTCTTGCGCAGGTCGATGTCAATACCCGGCTCGGTGACATCAATCGTTATCGCGCGCAGGGTGAGAATTTTGAAAAGCAGGAGCGCTGGAAAGAAGCATCGGATGCCTATGCAGCAGCGCTGAAACAGGATCCCAACCTGGTATTTGCCCTGCAGGGCAAGCAACGGACAGATCAATGGGCGCGTGTACATGATGAAGTCGACAAGTATCTCGATGAACCGGAACGCCTTGCGTCTGAAAATATTTTCCAGTCTGCGCTGGGTCTTCTTGAGGAATTGCAGGCGTATCCCGGTAAGGGGCCGGTTTTGACACAAAAAACGGGCCAGCTGCAGGAGGTAGTTCGGCTGGCGCTAACACCGGTAGCAGTCATGCTGCGATCTGATAACGAAACCGATGTCATCATCAACAAGGTTGGCAAACTTGGTTTTTTTGAGACCCATGAGATTGTGTTGAATCCCGGTACCTATACTGCCAGGGGAACACGTAACGGTTATCGTGATGTACTGCAAAAATTTACCGTGATCGCGGGCCAGACCATGCAGCCGGTGGTCGTACGGTGTGAGGAAAAAATTTGAATCAGCCAGTCATTGTTGTTGACGAACACGGAGATCGTCCATTCGACAGCGATGCCATGCCGCTGGATATCGGTGGAAGCAATTCGCCAATTGAAATACCCGGGTGCAGTGATGACGATGTCGTAGCCCGGATCGGTTTTCGCGATGCGCATTTTTTTGTGACACCAACCACTGCGGACTTTCCTGTTCTGCACAACGGGAGGCGTATCAGTTCGCCACAGTGGCTGCAAAACGATGATTTTCTGCGTTTGGGGCCCAGGCAGATCAGGATTGCTCTGGCTGGCGGCCAGCTCACGGTCCAGGTGGCCATGGCAGGCCGGCTCTCCGCGACCGCGCCACCTGGCGAGGAACCGGTTTTTGAAGCAGTCGATACAGAGCCGGTAGAGATTGGCCCGCTGGAATCGGCTGCCGTACCGGATATCACGGGCGCGGCTGAAGCCCAACACGTTGATCCGGTAGGATTCAAACCCACCGAGATTGCTGAAACCGGCACAGAGTCGCGCATTCGGGTTTTGCCGGTAGTCATTGGATCGGTACTGATGGCTCTGGCATTTGTCGCCTGGTACATGTTCACTGCTCGTGCCGTGCTGTTCGACATACAACCGCAGGCAGAACTTGTAGAAATCAATGGTGGTTTGCTATCGGTTGAACTGGGTGGGCGCTATCTGTTGCGCCCCGGCGCATACACATTGCATGGAAGACTGGCTGGTTACCACGATATTGTAGCTCCGATTGAAGTTACCC
>CBDUSC010000365.1:0-2101 GCA_965369735.1 uncultured bacterium | reverse complement strand
GCGCGCTGGTGCAGGTCTCCGTCGGCGTCAATGCCGCGTACCGTATCGGCTTCCGGGTGATAGGAAATATTTTTAAGTTTTAACTGCGCAGGAAGTTCATCACGCAGAAAAATGATGTCGTTTTCGTCGGGCAATTCGACAGGGCACTGTGGAAAATGCACGACATTGCCGCGCTCAAGGTCATCTGAAAGATCATACCGGCCAGCGTTTTCGAGTTGCTCTTTGGTATAGCTCACTAACATGTGCAGTTTTCCCGGGAAAACCTGAATCAGGGCATTTTACATGAGATATGATCCGCATTGCCCCAAATCATGGGCAGCGTAATCGGTTGAGGAGAACGCAGGCAGTATGATCAGCGTCAGCAATGGCAGGCATGGTGGTTACATATTTGAACGGCCATTGCTGACGAGCGTCAGCGATGCGCTTTTCGATCCGGATTCCTGGCGCAAGGAAAACCGGTTGCTTGGTAGCGCAGGCGGCCGCGGCACCGTGGTATTTGTGCGTCCCGACCAGTCAGAATGGGCCATACGTCACTACCAAAGGGGCGGCATGGTAGGCCGCTGGCTCGATGACCACTTTGTCTGGCTTGGCGCAGAACGTACCCGGTCGTTTGCCGAATGGCGGCTACTGCGAAAACTGCATGATCAGGGATTGCCGGTGCCCCGCCCGGTCGCCGCCCGATACTGTCGAAACAAACTCGCGTATACGGCGGATCTGATCACCGAACGGATACCAGGTGCCGTATCGTTGTCGGTGCGGTTGCGCGAGTCATCGGTTGACCGGGAGCACTGGCTGAATATTGGAAAATGCATACGCCGTTTTCACAATGCCGGCGTTTATCACGCAGACCTGACAGGTCATAACATCATGCTGGACGAGGATGGGTGTATGCATTTGCTGGATTTTGATCGTGGTGGCATTCGACCTGACGGCAAATGGAAGCAAGGCAATATGGCCCGTCTGTATCGATCGTTGCGCAAAATCGATCGCACCATGGAGGGTGTGCAGATTGACAAAAAACACTGGGAGTTGCTCATGAGCGGTTACCAGCAGAGCGATCAGTCGGCATAAAAATCGGGATAATCGGGCCCGCGGTTTTTGAAGCGGCGGTGTATCCAGTAATACTGATCCGGGTTTATTCTTATTCTGTCTTCCAGGATGCGATTGGTGCGCAGCGTATCGGCGATCGGGTCTGCGGTAGGAAAGTCGTCAAGCGCCGGTAGCACTACAAGTCGGTAGTGACCATCGTCTGTCCTGATCGGATAAAAGGGAACCACCGGTGCCCCCGATATTTTGGCAATAGCGGGTGTCGCGATGTTGGTTTCTGCAGGCACATCGAAAAATGGCACCATGCCGCCCAGTTTGCGACGGTAGCTTTGATCCGGAGCATACCAGATGGCCATGCCGTCTCTGAGACAGCGTATGATACTGCGCACATCACTTTTCTCGACCAGTTTGTCAGCCGACTGGAGCCGTCCCCGGCGAATAATTTCGTTCATCAGCGGGTTGGTGTGTTCCCGATAGATACCGGCAACTCGCTTGACGCTCATGGCCATCGCGCGGCCACTCAATTCGAGCGTCGTGAAATGAGCGGTCAGCATGAGTACCCCTTTGCCCTGTGCCTGCGCCGCTTCAATATGCTCCATGCCCTCGAAGGTACACAGTTGTTCAATTCTTGCATCGCTGGCCCAATAACCAATAGCGGCTTCGAACATTGAAATACCCAGCGAGCAAAAATGTTCCTGAATCATTTGCTCGTGCTGTTTGCTGTTTCGTTCCGGGAAACAGGCGCGGATGTTTTTGCGCGCAATGGCTACACGTTTTGGCAACAGGAATCGTAATACCGGCCCCAGCGCGCGCCCGGATTTGAGCAAAAATGAAAACGGTAACAGGCTATAGAGGCGCAAAAGGCCCAGGGCTGCCCATAACAGCCAGTAGCGCGGGCCAAAAAATCGATACATGGGATCGTGTTCGCTTTTGTTCATATGTCGCAGATTTTAACCGGCATAAAGATTTTGGTCAGTTTTGAATCGTTTGTGTATCCACATGTATTGTCCGGGTGCGTGCCGGATCCAGGTCTCAAAAATATCATTGATTCTTT
>CBDUSC010000364.1:0-2105 GCA_965369735.1 uncultured bacterium | reverse complement strand
CCACCGCGCCATTTGCCGTCGCCACCCGAATCAGCTCGTATGGCAAATGATTTCACCAGTACCGGGAAGCGCCACTCGAGTACTTCCGGATCCGTCAGCCGCGAATTGGTCATATGCGTGTGGATGGCGTCTGTACCGTCATAACCCGGACCTGCGCCGGAGCCGCCGCAGATGGTTTCGTAGTATTGATACTCATGATCGCCAAAGGTGAAATTATTCATCGTTCCCTGTGCTGCGGCCTGTGTGCCCAGCGCGCCATATAATGCGTCGACGATGCATTGGGATGTCTCGACGTTACCGGCAACGACTGCTGCGGGGTATTTTGGATTCAGCATGCAGTCATCGGGAATAACGATATCCAGTGGTTTCAGGCAACCGGCGTTCAGCGGAATATTGGTGTCGACCAGGGTTCGGAACACATAAAGAACCGCCGCGGTGCATACCGATGTGGGTGCATTGAAATTATCATTGTTCTGTGCTGATGTACCCCTGAAATCGATACGCGCTGATCGGGCTTCGCGATCAACCTTTATATCCACTTCGATTTGCGAACCCGAATCCAGCGGATAGACAAAATGCCCGTCTTCGAGCTGCCCCAGCACGTCGCGTACGCATGCTTCGGCATTGTTTTGCACATGCTGCATGAATGCGATGACGACAACTAATCCATAGTGATCGACTACCCGAAGCAACTCGTTGACACCTTTTTCGTTGGCTGCGATCTGAGCCTTGATGTCCTCAACGTTCTGATCCGGGTTACGCGCAGGGTATTGGCTGTCCGCCAGGACTCGTCTCAGATCGGGTTCTCTGAGCTTTCCATCGCGGATAAGTAAAAAATTGTCGAACAAAATGCCTTCCTGATCGATATGCGTGCTGTCCGGTGGCATCGAACCCGGTGTGATGCCGCCGATATCTGCATGATGCGCGCGCGATGCGACATAGAACACGGCCGCAGGGTCTTGTTCAAAAAATACGGGTGTCACGACAGTGACATCGGGCAGGTGCGTGCCGCCATTGTAGGGTGCATTCAGCGCATATACGTCGCCCCGGTGCATATCCCCGGCATTCTCGCGCATCACGGTCCGGACGCTGTCACCCATGGACCCAAGGTGTACCGGCATATGCGGCGCGTTTGCGATTAATAATCCATCGGTATCAAACAGCGCGCAGGAAAAATCCAGCCGCTCTTTTATATTGACCGAGTAAGCCGTGTTTTCCAGGATGACACCCATTTCCTCCGCGATATGCATGAACAGGTTATTGAATACTTCCAGGGTCACAGGGTCAGCCGTAGTCCCGGTTGCATAGTCCCTGCGTTGATCGGTACTCCGACTGAGCTCCAGCTGCCTGTCCGCGGTGACAGCAAGTGACCAGCCCGGCTGCAGTACGGTTGTACCCGTAGTCTCTGCAATCAGTGCCGGACCGTCGATCTGTGTGCCGGGTTGCAAGTCGTTTCGCTGATACCAGGGTGCTTCGATCTCCCGTCCATCAAACCAGGTCTTTTTCGTGCACACCGGTTCCGCCGGTTCATCATCAAATTGCGAAACCGGTTTTGGTTCATCCTGCGTTCCCTGTCCGTGTACTTCTGCTTCCAGGCAATCGATTACAAGGTGAGTGTCCGACTGAGTGAAACCAAATCTTTGTTGATGAAGCTGTTCAAATGCATGGGCCATTTTTTCCGGTGTATCCCAGTGGACCGACAAGGTGGTATCGCTGCCCGGGTATCGCAGATGTGCGCGTTTGTGTACAAGCAGTGAACTGGCGCCATCGTTTTGTGCAAGCAGCTCGGTTTTTGCCTTAGCCTCCAGATCTGCCAGCATTGTTTCCGCGGCCGCAATATTGTCGCTGCTCAAATCGAGTATTGCGGTTTGTTGACGAATCGATGTGACATCGGCCTGACCGATACCCCAGGCGGACAACACGCCACCCAGTGGATGAATGATTATCTGCCGGATATCCAGGTGATCGGCTACCTGGCAGGCATGTTGCCCGCCGGCACCGCCAAAACAATTCAATACGAATTCCTGCGGGTCATAACCGCGCCGTATGGAAATCTTTTTGATCGCATTCGCCATTTTTTCAACAGCGACACGTAAAAATCCCTC
>CBDUSC010000363.1:0-2106 GCA_965369735.1 uncultured bacterium | reverse complement strand
AGGCTTCGCCAGTATTGTGATGTAACGAGATCCCGGTGATGCAACAAGAAAACGTCGCGCAACTCCGGCGAAAATCCCAGGAAGTCCGTGATTTCCTCGGGAAATACATCCGCTTTGCCGACATAGAACCAGGGCTCTGCGCGATACTCATCCTCATCATGTTGTGCCGAGGGTAAATCCCTGAAAACACAATCAGTTACAAGACATAGTTCATCGTAATCATAGAATATGACTCTGCCACTGCGGCTCACACCGAAATTCTTGAGCAGCAAGTCACCGGGGAATACATTGCTCATGCCCAGGTCCTTTACCGCCTGGCCATAATCGATCACGGCTCGCTGTGCCGCGTGCCTGTCTGCCTCGCGCAAGTACAGGTTCAACGGCCGCAACCGGCGCTCTATGTAGCAATGGTCGATAATCAGGTCATTGCCATCGACGCGGCATGTGTCAGCCGCCTGGCTCAGAAGCTCATCCAGCAACGAATCTGCAAACCGATGCCGGGGTAGCCTGAGCCGACGAAATTCCTGAGCGTCCACCAGCCGGCCAACCCGATCATGGCGAAATACAAATTGGTATTTCTGCATGACCTCTGACCGGGATGTGTCTTTTGGTGGAGCAAAGCGGTCGCGGATGATCTTGAACACTATGTCGTGGGATGGCAGCGCAAATACAATCATCACCATGCCCTTTTCGCCATCGGCGTGAACAAACTCATCGCTGGATTGCTCGAGATGGCGATACAGATTCCTGAATCGTTCGGTTTTGCCTTGTCGCGCCCGGCCAAGCACCGTGTATATCTCGTCGATGGGTTTCAACGGCATCAGATCGCCAAGAAACGCGACCGCGCCACCCACATCGGATACATCAACATGAAAATAGGATCGCGAGAATCCAAACAACGAGCTGATGACACTTGAATCCGTGATTACCGCATCGATTGCTGCGCCGTTGATACCGCCATTTGTGCTGCTTTTCAGCGCCACTACCAATGGCATTTTGCAATCATTGCCAACCAGGCGACCGACCAGGAATGCGCGGGTCGATCGGAAAAACACGGGTACCAGGAATTCGGCGCCAACCATGGCGCCACAGCCATGCCGGGTTCTGAAACCCTCTATGCAGCTCAAAAGCTTGTCAATCCCGGTAATTTTTTTCCCGGTGGGGATAATCCCCGGGAACATTGAGACAATTCTGGCTGCTACCTGCCCGGGGTCACCGGTCTCGGTAATCCGCGTTGGTGCCTTGCCAATATCCAGACCCGGCTGCACATCAAATGCGACAAATTCCACATCGGCATTGACGCCGATGGTGTTGAATATTTTTCGGGTTATGGAATTGAAAAAGGTCTTGAAGCACTCGTTATTCGGGCAACCGTCAACCCGGCCGGTAAACTCTGTCTTGATGCTCTGCCAGGTACCGCGATCGGCAACCCTTGGCCCCATTTGACCGACCAGGCCGGCGACACATTTTTCGATGCGCCGGTCATAGAGTTCGATCCGTTCAATTGCGTCGCGCTGGCCCAGCTTCCATTCCTGCTCGGAAAATCGCTTTGGCGCCTGACGGGTGATTCGGCCAAATTCCTCATCGTACGATTCAAAGCAGGCGAAAATTGCCTTGGCGATTTCCCCTGGCAAGGTATCGGTTGTTGCGTTTTTGCTGGTGTCCATACCGGCTTCCTGGTCTGGCCTCGCGATCTAGCCCACATCCTTGAACTGTTCGGTTTCGGTACTGCCAGCCATAGCGGTGGTAGATGCCTTACCGCCGGTGATGGTGTTTTGAACGGCGTCGAAATACCCGGTACCGACAAAGGCCTGGTGTTTTGTTGCACGAAATCCGTGTTCTTCGTTTGCGAATTCCTTTTGCTGAAATTTGGAGTACGCATGCATGCCCGTCTGTTTGTATGCCCGGCTCAGCTCGAACATGCCCAGATTGAGCGAATGCCAGCCTGCCAGGGTGATGAACTGGAATCGATAACCCATTGCCGCGAGCTCTTCTCTGAATCGACGCGTGGTCGTTTCATCCAGGTTCGCATTCCAGTTGAATGATGGCGAGCAGTTATACGCCAACAGTTGATCCGGATATTGTGCATGTATCGCATCGGCAAAG
>CBDUSC010000362.1:0-2129 GCA_965369735.1 uncultured bacterium | reverse complement strand
GCGTGGCCAGTATGTTGCCGTCGCTGTCAAAAAAGCCGCTGACTTCGACAAAATCTCCATCACTCAATCCTGCAAGCGATGCCGGGCTGATGTCGTCATCGAACAAGGTCGATGCATCAACCAGCACGGTTTGCCCAAGCACCTCAAACAAACCAGCAACCATGTCGATACTGCCGGCCGTTATGGGTCCTTCAACATTCTCGTCAAATACGACAGAGTCGGCGGTTCCTGTGCTGCCATTATCATCAAACTGCCCGGTTACAATGACGAACTGTCCGATTTTGAGATCTGCCTGGGTGGCTTGTTCTCCATCGACAACAATCACAGCGTTGTTGGTGTCAAATTTAACGCCATTGACCACAACACTGCTGAACCTGTCGACGGTGCCTGCGGAAATACCATCCCCGCTGATGCCTTCGCCTACAGGAGGCGGGGTATTGACGGTGGAGCTTGAGCCACCACCACCACTACTACCACCACCGCATGCCGCGAGCAGCAACGCGGCAATCGATATGACAAGAACATTCCAGGTTTTCATGATCGTATTCCTCTTTTGATGTCATCCTGGAAAAAATAGATGCCCACCCCTGTGCGCATACCATTGTTATTACTATCGTTCGTGTTGTCCGTCTCGTGATCGGACAACCAGTCATCCAGCTTTTCCAGAAGCTTTTGGCCCTCATCTGCCGCAAGTGCGTGAAAGCACGCGACAGCATCGGGTCGGATATGAAGATTCTCAACAACGCGACGCAACCGGGGTGGTTGCGACCCATCACCGTTGAGGTTGTAATTGATTGTTGATGCAAGGTCATGAACAGCATCACCGAGCATCCGTATATTTTCCTCGCTGAATCCTTCGGGTATGTAATTTCGATTCAGCGCCCGGAGTTTTTTGCATTTGAGCCGTTCTGCTGCACCGACACGTTGCAGCTCCGTGAGCATCGCGCCTGGCGGTATATCGCCACCAAATTTTTTGACCAGCGATACAAAACTGATCTCGCTGCCGTCGTATGGCAGATCCATTGGCAGGCCATCTGCATCGGTAAATTGCTCATCCTGGTACCAGCCGGACAGAACCCGGGTAGCCGGGTGGCGTTGGGAGCCTGCATTGGGGTCTTCAAGCTCCGCGAGATCGCTGTATTTTTTGACATCGCGCCGGCTCAGACCCACAAGAATGGCGATACGCGAGTTGTTGGTCGGGCGACCATGCACACCATATTCATCCGCGGCAACATTCACAAAAACACCCTTGGATATCTCGGAAAACTCTTTCCAATTCATACCGTTACGCAACATGAAGCTGATCACCGGCCGTAGCAGGTGGCGGCAGGCGCGGATCAACTCGTGTTTCAGGGTATCGCTCATATGTGAGAAAATAGCACATATAAGTTGGATGTCAATAGGTAAATACCGAAAATATTCGGCACCGCCAAAGAAAAACGGCAGCCGAAGCTGCCGTTTTACATAATCATCTGGATT
This sequence comes from uncultured bacterium, assembly GCA_965369735.1. Taxonomy (GTDB): domain Bacteria; phylum Pseudomonadota; class Gammaproteobacteria; order Steroidobacterales; family CBDUSC01; genus CBDUSC01. Next base: position 650 of record CBDUSC010000362.1, on the reverse strand, counting down.
CAGATCAGCCGATCTTGCTGGCAATCCAGCGATCGATCTTGGCATCCAGAACGTTGAGGGGCATGGAACCGCTGGTCAGGACTTCGTCGTGGAATTCACGAATATCGAAGTCATCGCCCAACGCCTCGACCGCGCGTTCGCGCAGTTCCAGCAGTTTGAGCTGACCGATTTTATAACTCAGCGCCTGGCCCGGGATTGCAATGTAACGATCGACTTCTGCAACCACATCGACTTCTGTCATGGGCGAATTGCTCAGCATCCAGTCGATGGCCTGCTGGCGCGTCCAGCCCATGGCGTGCAGGCCGGTATCGACAACCAGGCGGTTGGCGCGCCAGATATCGAAATACAGCATTCCAAAATACTGGTAGGGGTCTTCATACAAACCCAGTTCACCACCCAGCGATTCGGAGTACAGACCCCAGCCCTCAATATAGGCACCAAAGAAGCCAAAGCGACGAAACGCCGGTAGTTCTTCAAGCTCGGATGAAATCGTGGTCTGGAAATGATGACCCGGTGAGGCTTCATGTAATGACAGCGCTTCCATGATGTACTTGGGTCGTGAATCCATCTTGTAAGTATTCACATAGAAAATACCCGGCCGCGAACCATCCGGTGCACCCGGTTGATACTGCGCAGCAGCCGATGCCGCT
>CBDUSC010000361.1:0-2156 GCA_965369735.1 uncultured bacterium | reverse complement strand
GACGTTCAGGGCGCGGGCGCGCTTCGTTGACGCGCATATTGCGGCCGTCGTATTCGGTTTCATTCAGTTTGCCAATGGCAGCTTCAGCTTCCGACTGATTCGGCATTTCGACAAAACCAAATCCTTTTGACTTTCCGGTGTCACGATCCATAATAATATTGGCACTCGCAACTTCTCCGAACTCCGCAAACATATCGCGTAAATCATTTTCGCTTATGCTGTACGGCAGGTTACCCACGTAAATATTCATTCAAAAATCTCATCTTGTGCGCCTGGACAAACTGACCAATGAATGATCCGGCACAAGATCAGACAATGGCGGCAACCACTCACCGGTCCCCTGGAACGCGCTGATAATACATCACTGCACATGATGTTTCCCGACTATTTGGCTATTTCGATACAAGTCCGCCGATCCATCAGATATGCAGCCGAAGCGGCACGGCAATAATGCCCTTCTCTGTGATCTGCTCGCCGGCATCTATAAAATCCAGACTGCGGTACACATCCACCGCATACAGCGATGATTTAACCGTGATGGCCCTCGCATCAGGGGAACGCCTGGTCACCTGCTCCACGGCAGCATCCATCAGCTTGCGTGCGATGCTCTGACGATGCCAGCGCTTATCTACAAATAACCATTGTATGTGCGTGTTTCTGCATACCAGCACGACTCCTGCGATGTCATTGCCATCCTGCGCGACAAATCCAAAAGTGTCGTCGGGCAATTTCTTACGTTCACGTTCTTTCTGTATATGGGTTCTAAAAGTTTGCTTCCCTGCTTTTCCAAAACCCGGTTCAATAAACTCGGCAAAGCTGGACTCGATCAAATCGCAGCACTCGCTGTTGTCAGCAATTTCAAATGGTCGTATCAGCATGGAAATCAAAATCGCTTTTTAGTAAACCAAATTCTTCAATATCTTCAGGCACGCCCCATTTCATGACCTGCTGCGGGCGCAGCCCCTCAGGTTTCATTCCGATTTTCTCCAACACCCTGCGCGAGGCAGCATTTCTTGTAAAAACCTGGGCGTGTATCTTGTTGAGCCTGAGCTGCTGAAACCCATAGGCAACCAGCGCTGCCGTTGCTTCTGTCGCCAGCCCGCGACCCCAGTATGGCAACCCGATCCAGTAACCCAACTCGGCAGCAGCGTCCGCTGACCGTATCTTCAGGCCGGTAATACCGGCAAATTCTCCGTTGCTCAAATACGTAATCGCGACAGCAAACAATTCACCACGATCGCGTCTTTTTTCCTGATCGACAATGAATTTTTCTGCCGTCCCGTCGGTCTAGGGGTGCGGTATGCTCAACGTGGTATCGGCTATTTCACGGTCACCGGCCAGCCGCTGAATGTCGGAAGCATCGGTCGCGACGAGATTTCGCATGGCGAGCCGTTCGGTTGTAAACAGTGCTTCACGTATTGGCATTCAATGCATGAAAAAACTCTAGGCCAGCGCTGCCAGGCCGAACAAAAGTGTAACGGGCATGACATACACATATACGCGCGTAATCCAGGTCCATTTTGGCTCAACACAATTGTAGGAGCATTGCCACAGAGAGACGAGTATCCAGACCGAATAACCCACGATCACGAGGATCGCAAGCATGACTCCGATGAAACCGAGTAACCATTTTGCCAGATGAAAAAACACGATCAAAAGAAACACACCAACAATGTGATACACCCAGAACACGCGATCCAGCGATGTGTGTCCGTTCCAGCTCGCTGTCATGAAGTCTTCCATAATTTCCTGTCCCGTCGTCGTCAATCAGTTTGCAGATATGATCTCGATCGCACGTTTTGCAATATCGGATAAGTCCTCACCGTTTTTATTCATGTACTCGGTAATCTCACTGCGCATCAACGGATCCCAGAATCGTGACATATGATCTGCAACTTTTGTTGCTGCGGCATCTGTGTCTTTGAGATAAGCGAAGTTATCGCCAATCTGGTTTGCCATCCTGACCAGCTTTTCCAGTATCACCGGGGCTGCCTCCGCGCCTGTTCCATCAGCTCGACTTGCTCTTTCGAGAACGACTCGTAGTCCTTTTGCCACTCGGACGGTGTAGTTACCTTGTGGGCCTGTACTGCGGTCACCTTGTACTCGGGGCAATTTGTCGCCCAATCGGAGTTATCGTTCTTGACAACATTGTCGCC
>CBDUSC010000360.1:0-2165 GCA_965369735.1 uncultured bacterium | reverse complement strand
CGGTAAACAGCCCGACAATACCGGACATGATGAACCCGCCGATCGCGCCAATGAATATCACCAGCATGGGCGCATCGGATCCACGACCCAGCATGATCGGCTTGAGAAAAGTATCTGACATAGCCGCTGGTATCATCCAGATCGTGAACAGAACCGATACCAACGTCGAATATTGATCACTGGAGAACATATAAATGATGACCGGTATGACAATAAGCGTGGGTGGCAGTTGTACGATGCATATGACGAGAATAACAAGTGACAAAACCGCCGCCGCCGGTATTCCCGCTACTACAAAGCCGAGGGTCAAAAGCACCGTCTGGATCAGCGCAACACCGAGTATGCCCGTAGCCACACCGCGCACCGTTTGTTCAGATAACTTTGCGAATCCAGGTCCGGAATTTGGGGCCAGCCGGGTAAACAGTTTGGTTGCAAAATCTCCACCCGCGCTCGCATTTGCAAGAAATATTCCGGCGATTATGATCGAAAACGTAAACATCAACACACCGGACCCCATGGACGCGATCGCCCGCAACAGCCACAGGCCAAATTCCTTGAGCGGTTCTGCTGCCGATTCCACGGCTGCGGACAAATTGGAGTGCGCCATGGCCCACCAGGCATAGAGCTTTTCACCTACAAATGGCCACTCGGCGACTCTTGGAGATGCCTCCGGTATGGCGATCGTGCCATTTTTTAGCTGGGTGGCGACAGATTGCACCCAATCGATCCCGGCACCGGTCATCCACACAACCGGTACCACGAGAATCGTCAGTGCGATAATACTGAACAGTGCCGCCGCCAGGCCATCACGCCCACCCATTTTGCCACGCAACCATTTGAATATCGGATAGCTGGCCACCGCGATAATGATGCCCCAGATGATAGGCATGACAAACGGGCCCACGATCTTTAGCACCCAAATCACCAGCAAAACCAGGACACCGATTCGAATTGAAGCTTCGATTGCGCTTTCAACCCTGGATTCTTTTTGCAGCTGTTCTTCGGATTTAACCATGGTTATCCCCTTATTGATCTTCCACTAATGGCCCCCTCGGGCGCTTTATATGTAAATGTAGCTCAAAGTACGCAAAACGAAGAAAAATTTATGCAATTCAGGGTTTTGACGTCCTTTTTATGGATGGTGAATAGCACTGTCCGACCAGGGATTCAGTTCCCCAGAAACTCCTTGAAACGCGGGCTTTGCAATTCCTCAAGGCCCTGCTCATGTCTCACAATAAAGCTTGCTGCAATATTCTTTTGTACCGCCAGATCCATCCCCTTCTGAGAGCCGAGCACCAGCAGAGCGGTTGCCAGCGCATCGGCATCCATTGCGGTCTCGCTGATCACGCTGACCGAGGCCAGGTTATGCGCAACCGGCCATCCGGTGCTTGGATTCAGCGTGTGCGAGTAACGCTTTTCGTCGTAGTCGAAAAAATTCCGGTAATCACCAGAGGTTGCGACGGCCAGATTACTCAACGCCAAAACGCGTTGCACGGTCCGCTGGTTCGCATCGGGGTCTTCGATCGCAATCTTCCAGGCTTCGCCATCTGCCCTGATGCCACGGGTCCGGACTTCGCCACCAATTTCCGCCATATATGACGGAAATCCGGATCCATCCAGCAGCCGGGCAATCTCATCGACTGCGTACCCTTTGGCGATGGCGGACAAATCGATGCGCGCACCGGCGTGCGTCTTGCGGACAGCCATGGGCGACTCACGAACCTCGATGAGTGTGTAAGCAGTATTTGCCAAAAGGCTATCGATGTCCGCCTGCGCCGGCAGCGACACTCTCGGCCCCGGGGCACCAAAACCCCATAGATCGACCAGCGGGCCAATCGTGATATCGAAGGCGCCACCCGATAATTCGCTGATTTCGATTGCCTTGCGCACTACGTCATAAGTGTCAGCGGATACAGAAAACCAATCCGTGCCGTCGTGTGCGTTAAAGCGGCTCACATCCGACGAGTCAATATACGTCGACAGCCGCGCGTTCAATTGTTCAAGACGCCCTTCGATAGCCGCCTGCAGACGCTCAGACTCTGCCAGCTCACCCTTTTGTACCAGCCTGACGGACCAGGTCGTACCCATGGTTTGACCGGCAAGATCATAGGTTTGCTTTCCGGACCGGTCACTGCAGGCCGATAGCAACACCATCAGACAGAGTG
>CBDUSC010000359.1:0-2169 GCA_965369735.1 uncultured bacterium | reverse complement strand
GATGTATGAAGTCACCCGGGATTTTATGGAGCTCGGCGGCACCATACTGTCGGTCATCGGTTGGGTCACACTACTGATGTGGATACTGATCTTCGAGCGAGTTATCTATTTCAGTACGGCGCTCAAAAGTGAATTCAACGTTGTCATAACACGCTGGGAGTCGCGCAGTGAACGACGGTCCTGGAATGCGCACCAGATACGCGAAGCCATGTTGTCCAGGACGGCGGAATCGGTCCACCAGTTTTTGCCCATAATCAAAACACTGGTGTCGCTGTGCCCGTTGCTGGGCCTGCTTGGCACCGTGACCGGCATGATTGAAGTTTTCGATGCCATGGCCGTTTCGGGTACCGGTAATGCCCGATTAATGGCCTCAGGTGTATCCAAGGCAACCATTCCAACCATGGCTGGCATGGTTGCTGCGTTGTCTGGCGTATTTGCATCGACCTGGTTGACGCGTAGAGCCGATACGGGGATGGAACAGTTGCGTGAAAAGCTGACTACAGATCACTGAGGGTTATGCGATGAGACAGTTGTTTTCTGAGTCTCAATCTCAGGAAGAGGAAAACGAGATCAACATCACACCGATGCTGGACGTCGTGTTTATTATGCTGATCTTTTTTATTGTGACTGCGTCTTTTGTCAAGGAGTCAGGGATCGATGTCAATCGACCCGATGCGGCGACTACGGTTTCCCAGGAGAAGGCCAACATCCTGATTGCGATCACCGACAAAAATGAAATCTGGATTGATGGCCGCCCGGTGGACCCGCGGGCAGTGCGGGCAATTATCGAACGCATGCATGCCCAAAATCCGCAAGGAAGTGTAGTGATCCAGGCGGACAAGAAATCCACAACGCAGACGCTGATTCAGGTGATGGATGCGTCGCGCCAGGCGCGCGTATTCAACATTGCGATCGCAGCGCAGAACTAAAATGGTACTGGCACGCTTGGGAACGGCAACAATACTCGGTGCACTGGTCACCGGAACCTTGTTGTTCCTGATGCAATACCTGATTGCAACCGGGCTTCCCGCGTACAGTGATTCGGGCAAGTTTCATTTTCTGGATTTTGTCCGGATTGATCGAGAGGAGACGCTGGAGCGCAAGGAGCGCAAACCGGACAAACCGCCACCACCCGAGCAACCGCCACCGGATATGCCCCAGCCACAGCAGGATTCAGTTGATCCAAATGTTGAAACAATCGCGATTTCCGCGGTACCGGCGGGTGCCGATATTTCCATAGATGGTTTTGGTCTTGCGGTTTCGGATGGTGTCTATTTTCCAATTGTAAAAGTTTCACCCGTGTATCCAAGAAGTGCTTTTTCCAGGGTCATCGAAGGATATGTCATTGTCGAATTCACAGTGACAGCGGCGGGGACCGTCAAGAATCCGATTGTCATTGAGTCGACGAGTTCTCTTTTCGAAAAAGCCGCAGTTAATGCAGCCTTGAAGTTCAAGTACAAACCCAGGGTAGTCGATGGCGTGCCCATCGAAGTAAAGGGCGTACGCAACAAAATAACTTTCAAGCTCGAGGGCTGATCTTTTGATATGAGACTGGATATCAAAAAATTATCTCAAACCGTTTTGTATGCATGTATTGCAGCGGTAGCATTTTCAGCGCTCCCGGTGCTGGCACAGGATGGTGAAAAGCAGCAGGAGCAGAAAACAAGAAAAACACCGGCAATGGGTGTACGGACATACAAGAAACTCTCGGAAGCCCGCGAGTTTGCCGAAGCAGATAATTTTCCCGAAGCCCTGAAAACCCTGGGCGAATTAAAAGGCATGCGCAACCTGAACGGTTACGAACTTGCGCAAATGTGGAATTTCTACGGATATATCTATTTCTCCCAGGAACGCTACAACGACGCAATTCGCGCTTACGAACAGGTAATCGCGCAACCCGATCTGCCGCTCGCGCTGGAGACCGGCACCAAATATGCAGTTTCACAGTTGTATTTTGCAAAGGAGGACTACGCGGGTGCTGAGCGTGCGCTTCGCATCTGGTTTGAAGTTGCAGAGAACCCGGGCCCGGATCCTTACATTCTCCTCGGCCAGGCGATGTACCAGCAAAGCAAGTACCGCGAGGCGCTGGTGCCTGTGGAGCGAGCGATCGCCATTGCCGAAGATGGCAATCGCCGGGTAAAGGAGAACTGGCTGTTGTTGCTGCGTGTG
>CBDUSC010000358.1:0-2193 GCA_965369735.1 uncultured bacterium | reverse complement strand
CCATCATAACACCGGCCCAACCATGTAAAGAGATGTCAAGCAAAACGCTGAGTATTACGGATACGCTATACGACTACATCCTCGACGTATCGGTACGCGAACCGGATGTGCTGGCTGAACTGCGCGCGGAAACCGCTGGTTTACCGGAGGTCGCCATGCAAATTTCGCCGGAGCAGGGCCGCTTCATGGCATTACTTGTGCAGATCATGAACGCCAGGCGATGTATCGAGGTGGGTGTGTTCACCGGGTACAGCAGCCTGTCTGTTGCGCTTGCTTTGCCAGATGATGGATCGATTGTTGCTTGCGATGTCAGCGAAGACTGGACAGCCATCGCGCAAAGGTACTGGGAAAAGGCGGGTGTTGCAGACAAGATTGATCTGCGCCTGGCTCCGGCCAGCGAAACTCTGGACGGTTTGCTGGGTGACGGGTTTGCGGAGCAATTTGATTTTGCGTTTGTCGATGCCGACAAGGAAGGCTATACGGGTTACTACGAGCAGTTGCTGCAGCTTATACGGCCCGGTGGTCTGATTGCTGTCGATAATGTGCTGTGGTCAGGCCGTGTTGCGGATGGCGGTAATGACGAGACCGACACGGTGGCCATCAGGGCGTTCAACGACAAATTAAAAAATGATCAACGTATTGATATCAGTCTGGTACCGATCGCCGACGGGCTGACCCTGGCGCGCAAACGCGGCTGAACACAGGCGTGTCCAGGAACGCGCAACTGGTCTGCTGCCGGTCAGGTGATCTGTGCTCCAAGCGCCGATGCATACAGCGTTATGGCGGGTAGCTGGGCGGCCAGGCGCAGCGCTTCGGGAACCAGCTCGGACAGTTTTTCCTTGCCCGGGTCGTTTTCGAGTATCCGATGCAGGAGATAACCAAGACCCGCGGCGATGACAGTGACAAGGATGGATCGCAGGAATACGGTCCAGCCCATCCAGTACACAGGATTTTCAAGTCCGTGCACCGGGGCGACCCAGGCGAACAGCAAGCAGCAGGCAATGACCCCTTGAACGGTCAGAATAATTCCGGGTAAACGCGATACCACCGGTATTGCCGGTAGCAGGAAACTCACAATCAGCACGGCATTCAGCCAGTCATCAAAGCGGCCGCGACCCGCGACAAAAATGTCGCCGATAGTAGAAGGGGTGTCCAGACCAAATATGTCCGGGTATGCAAGCGTGACAAATAACAGCACGGATACAACACGCAGCATCGGTATGTAAATGTGCTCGGCCAGCCAGCCGGTTACCGGGACACCTTCAACGACATGCATCAGTCGCTCCTCGACCACCAGCAGAGCTAGAGAGACAAGGACAAAGACAATACCGGCGATAATCATCTGGGGGTGATTGTATCGATGGGTGTCACGGTCGGCAAAAAAAACGGGCAGTAAAAACTACCCGTTTTTGTCACTGGCGCCAACTATTTGCAACCAGTCAGTAACGGTAATATTCAGGTTTGTACGGGCCATCGACATCCACACCGATATAGGATGCCTGTTCATCCGAAAGCGTGGTGAGGTTTACGCCGATTTTGTCGAGATGCAGTCGCGCTACCTTCTCATCAAGATGCTTCGGCAGTACATAAACCTTTTTCTCGTACTTGCCAGGGTTGCCCCACAGTTCCATCTGCGCCATCACCTGGTTGGTGAATGAATTGGACATTACAAAACTGGGGTGACCGGTCGCGCAACCAAGATTTACCAGGCGTCCTTCGGCCAGAAGGATAATGCGTTTGCCATCCGGGAATATGATGTGATCTACCTGGTCCTTGATGTTGTCCCATTCATAGTCTTTCAGCGATGCAACATCAATTTCGTTGTCAAAATGTCCGATGTTGCACACGATGGCCTGGTCCTTCATCCGAACCATGTGTTCGTGCGCAATAACATGGTAGTTGCCGGTTGCGGTGACGAATATATCCGCTTTGTCGGCGGCGTCATCCATGGTGACCACACGAAATCCTTCCATAGCCGCCTGTAGCGCGCATATGGGATCAATCTCCGTCACCAGAACGGTCGCGCCCAGACCGCGCAGCGATTGCGCACAGCCTTTACCAACATCTCCATAGCCGGCAACAACCGCGGTTTTTCCCGCGATCATGACGTCGGTTGCACGCTTGATGCCATCGACCAGGGATTCGCGGCAACCCTACAGGTTGTCAAACTTGGATTTGGTTACCGAATCGTTG
>CBDUSC010000357.1:0-2206 GCA_965369735.1 uncultured bacterium | reverse complement strand
GACTGCCGGACCACCCCTTCCGACACGCTGCCGACAACCATGTCATACATGGCACCATGACCGTGGCTACCCACAATAATCAGCTCGGCATCGATACGGCCGGCCTCGTCCAGAATGGTTTCAATTGTGCTGCCGGGGATGCACAGATCGTCCGCTTTGAAACCCTCGCGACGCAGTTCACTGGCAAGCTCCTGGACCCGCTTGTGTTCTTTTTTGTATTCCTTGTCCACCTGATCCTGAACGACCTCGGGGCCCGCTTCATACCCCACAAAATCGGGATTGGGCTCCGCAACATGCAGCAACAGGATATTTGCGCTGGGGTCTTTGGCCACGCGCCGCACGACGCGCATGATGCGCTGGGTTACTTGTGAAAAATCGATTGCAACCAGAACGTTCACTATTCGCCTTGAGGTTGTCGGTCCCGCAGCCAGTCTACTCCATTAACAAGCTCGGCTACATATGCGCGTGTAAAAGCCTTTGCGGACTCCTGCGACAAGTGTGACCACTCGGGTACATCCAGACCCTGCATCATTTTATGATCTTCGAAATGCACACCAAAGGAATTTGTCTCCGCGATCAAGCGATCAAAGCCACGCTCGCGCGCCAAACGGGTATTTTCCTCTTCGCGTATGGGATCAATCGATGGTGCCCGGATAAAAACAACCTCGCCACCACGCGCCCGGATTTTTTCCACGTTTTGTATGGTGTTCTCGATGGCCACATCGATGTCTTCATCCGGCACCGGTGGCGCACCCATGAACACGGCCCAGGCATGGGTCGCGTGATCGCGAACGTACTCATTTTCTTCTACCTGCAACCACATCCGCGTTTGCCGGTCATCTTCCACAATGGAGATTTTCCAAACATCTTCGTATGCTCCATACACGCCTTCTCGATTCTCGATTTTACGGTTCCTGACCACTTTGAACAGGGCGTGAGCCTCATCCATGAATGCGAAATTTCGGTGTAGCCACTTGCCGATCGGGTGACCAAAGCGCTGCGATGGCGACTGATCATCGATGTAATCCAGGGCACCTGCAAACAGACCAACGGGGTCATTGAAAAACAGCCCCGGTGTTACGCCAACCACCACCATGCCGTAAAAGTTTTCATCGTTGGCAAGATCATCCAGGAAAAGACGCGGACCGGTACCCGGTAGCGCAAGCTGTACCGGCCGGATGCCTGACATTTGCTCGAATATATCGAGATCGGTATCAAACAGGATGCGCGAGGATCCAATGATAGCGATGGCATTTGGGTTTGGTACGTGGAGTTTGCGCCGTTCCACTGCCCAATAGGCGTTGCCATCGCCAAGATCGCCCGGGTACAGACCTTGCGAGCGCATTTCTTTTTCCCAGGCTACGATGCCGGCGATGGCTACAATCATTGCCAGTATGGCAATGGCGCCCCACCGGGTGGCGGGGATATCCCGGTCATAGCTTTCTGGTGCTGTGTTATTCATACATCCATATCCTAAAACTGGAAGTAGATAAATGCATCGCCGGTTCCCTGCGTGACGATGATTGCCCATAACATTACACCCCATACCACTCCAACCAGCCACCAGGGTGCACGCCGTACCACTTGCTCAATGCTGCGATCGCGCATCAACCAGTGAATGGTGACCAGGGCAGTCATCACGATGCTGACGACATAAATATTGACAGTTGGTACCACAGCGGTATCACCGGCACCAAACAACAGCATCGATGCTGTGATACGCCATGCCGTTGCAAAATCCTGTGCGCGGAAGAACACCCAGGTGATGTTGATCAGAAAATAGGTCAGCAACGCAAGGAATATCCGGAACCAAAGCTTGTTGGCGATGACGGCATGGCCCCAGTGCGCGCGGACCCAGCGCTCCACGGCGAGATACAAACCATGCAGACCGCCCCAGACCACAAAAGTCCATGCTGCGCCATGCCACAAGCCACCCAGCAACATGGTCAGCATCAGGTTGACATAGGCGCGTACATTGCCTTTTCGGTTGCCACCCAGCGGGATGTACAGGTAGTCGCGCAACCAGCTCGAAAGCGATATATGCCAGCGACGCCAGAAATCGGAAAATCCGATCGCTGCATACGGAAAATTAAAATTGTTGGGCAATGAGAAACCCAGGCACAACGCAACACCAATTGCCGTCGTTGAATAGCCCGCAAAATCGCAAAAGATCTGACCCGAAAACGCGAGCGTACCCAGCCAGGCG
>CBDUSC010000356.1:0-2226 GCA_965369735.1 uncultured bacterium | reverse complement strand
TTGCAGTATGAAACGCAGCCGTGTCCCGGATGCTGTGATCGGCCGGTAACAACAGCAAAACGGGGTCGTCCTGCCTGGATGCAACCACGGCGGCAATTGCCGCAGCGGGCGCGGTATTGCGGCCTTCCGGTTCCAGAATTAGCGCCGATGGTGAAATATCAATCGCGCGTAATTGCTCGGCGACCAGGAAACGGTGGTGCTCATTGCACACGACAATGGGTTCATCGCTGATAGCCGCACCGGATAGTCTGAGCATCGTATCCTGCAGCAGGGTATTTTCCGTTACCAGCGGCAGCAGTTGTTTTGGGTATAGCTGCCGGGACAAGGGCCACAAACGGGTTCCTGCACCACCTGACAATATGACCGGTACTATTTCTTGCTTGCTCACCGACACGTCAGACTGCCCGTACCGAATCACCACGCCCGATCGCATAGTAGGTGAACCCCAATGACTTCAGCGTCTCCGGGTCATAAAGATTCCTGCCATCCACTATCAGTGGTGAGCTGAGCCGCGATTTGATGGCATCAAAATCCGGGCTCCTGAACTCACGCCATTCGGTGACAATCGCCAGCGCATCAGCTCCGGCAAGGGCATCAAGCGCCGATTCGCACAACACGAGATCACCGCGATCGCCATATATTTGCGCTGCTTCGCTATTTGCTTCCGGATCATAGGCACGCACCTGTGCGCCTGCATCCCATAATTGCTCCATCAGCACCCTGCTCGAAGCCTCGCGCATGTCATTGGTGTTTGGTTTGAACGCGAGACCCCATATTGCAATTGTTTTGCCTTTGAGATTTCCATCAAATGCTGCGTTGATCTTGTCAAACAGCACCGTCTTTTGCTGTTCATTGACCTGTTGAACGGCATCGAGCAGCGTCGGCGTCATGTCAGAATCATGCGCAACGCGCGCCAGCGCCCTGACATCTTTTGGAAAACAGGAACCGCCAAACCCGCAGCCCGGGTATATGAAGTGGTAACCAATCCTGGGATCGGAGCCAATGCCAATGCGGACGCTTTCAATATCGGCGCCCACCCGTTCCGCGATATTCGCCATCTCGTTCATGAAACTGATCTTGGTAGCCAGCAAGGCATTTGCAGCGTATTTGGTCAGCTCGGCAGACCGCACGTCCATGATGATCATGCGATCGTGATTGCGGTTGAACGGTTCATACATCATTTTCATCAGTTCTGTGGTTCGCGGGTTGTTGCTGCCAACCACGATCCGATCCGGTTTCATAAAGTCATCGACTGCAGCGCCCTCTTTCAGAAATTCCGGGTTGGACACGACATCGTATTCGAGATCGACACCACGCCCGGTGAGCGCCTCGGATATGGCTGCGCTGACCAGATCCGCCGTACCGACCGGTACCGTTGATTTGTCTATGACGATTTTGTATTCGCTCATCTCCTGACCGATGGATCTCGCAACCGCCTGCACATGTTGCAGATCGGCCGATCCATCTTCCCCAGGTGGCGTACCCACAGCGATGATTTGAAAAAGGCCATGGCTGACCGCTGCCGAAAATCTGTACTGAACTGTAGCCGACCGGCATCCCGGTTACGGTGAACCAGCGTCTCCAGACCAGGTTCGTATATGGGCATGCCGCCCTGGTTCAAAAAATCGATTTTTTCCTGGTCAATGTCGACGCATACAACATCGTTGCCGGTTTCAGCCAGGCATGCACCCGTCACCAGTCCCACATAGCCGGATCCAAAAATCGTGATATTCATTCGCGCAACAGCTTGTCGAAGTACTCGATGGTGGGTTTGAGGCCTTGTTCCAGCGGTATCGCCGGCTCCCAACCCAGCTTGTCGCGAGCCAGGCTGATATCCGGCTGACGCTGCTTGGGATCATCCGGCGGCAGGGGCTCGTTGATGATCTTGGAACCAGACCCGGTCAGCTCGATGACTTTTTGCGCCAGTTCAGAAATCGTGAACTCCGATGGATTCCCCAGGTTGACCGGTCCTGTGAAACCTTCTTCGGTATTCATCAGGCGGATAAAACCATCGATGAGATCACTGACATAGCAAAATGAACGCGTCTGCAACCCGTCACCGTACAATGTGATGGGCTCTCCCTTCAGAGCCTGCACAATGAAGTTTGACACCACCCGGCCATCGTTCGGGTGCATGTGCGGCCCATAGGTGTTGAAAATCCTTGCCACCTTTATATCGAGTTTGTGCTGGCGGTAGTAATCAAAAAACAGTGTTTCGGCACAGCG
>CBDUSC010000355.1:0-2228 GCA_965369735.1 uncultured bacterium | reverse complement strand
CGATGCGGGCCCCCAGATCGTCATCACCGCGCTACCGCTTTATCACATATTCTCTCTGTTGGCGAACTGCCTGACATTCATGTTACTCGGCGGCAATAACATCCTCATAACCAATCCGCGCGACGTGCCTGCATTTGTGACCGAGCTGGCCAAACACAGGTTCACGGTGATCACCGGCGTCAATACATTGTTCAACGCACTGATGCACGACCCGGGCTTCAAGGATCTCGATTTCAGCGCCCTGAGCGTCTCACTGGGTGGCGGCATGGCTGTGCAAAAAGCCGTGGCGGATGAATGGAAAGTCGTCACCGGCAATCTGCTGACCCAGGCGTATGGCCTCACCGAGACATCACCGGCCGCCACGATGAATCCGTTTGAGCTCGATGGATTCAATGGCTCCATCGGCTTGCCGATATCCTCGACCGAGGTGTCCATACGGAATGACGACGGTAATGAACTGGCCCTGGGCGATGTCGGTGAAATCTGCATACGCGGACCCCAGGTCATGCGCGGCTACTGGAACCGCCCGGATGAGACAGAAAAAGTCATGATCGGCGACTGGTTCCGCACCGGGGATGCCGGCCGCATGGATGAGGACGGATTCATCTATATCGAAGACCGCATAAAAGACATGATCAACGTGTCCGGCTTTAACGTGTATCCCAATGAGATCGAAGACGTTGCAGTATCGCATCCGCTGATATCCGAAGCCGCGGCAGTGGGGGTATCAGACGAGCGCTCCGGCGAGGCCGTCAAGCTTTTTGTCGTGCGGGAAAATGAATCGCTGTCCGAGGAAGTGCTAAAAGACTATCTCCGCGAACTGCTTACCCCATATAAGTGCCCCAAGCATATTGAGTTTCGCGACGAGCTGCCAAAAACCAACGTCGGAAAAATTCTGCGACGCGCACTGCGTGATGAAGAGGACGACGAATAGTCTGGCGCTACTCGATGCGCACAGATGTTTGAGCCGTAAATCGCGTCGCGTCCCAGACAAAAAAGTACAAAATAAAGTAGACGCACATCAGTAAACCAAAATTCCATTCAATCATGTTTTTGACAGAATCCAGATCAAAAACGTGCTGAACCGGCAGACTGATCAGGCCAAGAAACAACAAGGTCGCGCCCAGCCCCACCAGCATTCGATACAGCCTTTTTGATATCTGAAGTTTATCGGCCTGCTTGAGTATTTGAATTCTGCGGGTCAGCATCAGCTGCGCAAGATAGGTAAATGCGAAATATATCGTAACGCCATAGCGGCGCATCAATCCGTATATTTCACCATCGGTTCCAAGATAGGTCGAATAAAGAATAAGAAACAGCCCGCCTGTCAAACCAACGATGCACAACGCACGCGGGGCAACCCGGGCGCTATCCCCGGTTTGCCGCAACCAGCGATATGTGAAAAACCAGAACAACATCATCGCGATACCGCCGGGAATCATGATGGCGCGAAAAATCATCAGGGCTGGTTCCTTGCGTGCCGCTCGACTGATCGATATGCAGCCCTCAATAAACGGATTGCAAAGATCCGCCTGTCCGGTTGACACCGAAACAAAATACGCGACGGCGCTGGCCACCATTGGCAGCACCCCGGCCAAAAATGCTATCCATTTGAGCTCTATATCGCGCATTGCGGATCAATCTGATCCCTCGCAGCGAACAACCTCGCTACCAATTGCTACCCATGGCAGTCGCTTGCTCACCCAGATATGCTTTCCAGGCGTTATCGCTGAAGGGTTATCCAGCGTACAAACATTGACGACGATTTCCCCCGGGCGATCACGGTTTCGGTTTGTCATCGATGTGCCACACCGATTGCAAAAACTGCGAAGAACCCCCGGGCTCGACTCATACTCGACTGGTATTTCACCGGTGTATTCGAATTGACTGACCGGAAAGCTCAGCCACGCGACATACGGTGCACCGGCCGCCCTCCGGCATCGTTCACAATGACATGCGACTGCATCGTATCCGTCATTACCAGTTTGGTAACGCACCTGGCCGCACAAACACCCGCCGTTCATGCGTCTGCTGTCAGTCTTCTCGGTGTCAACACGGCGAGTACGATCGCGACGATGAACAATGCCGGGATATCACCCATGAAATGACCATGCTCGCCCTTATCCATCCATGCCTGCACTGACATGACGCCGCCGTGCACCAGGCTCGACCAGACCGTAAACCAGATGAGGCTCAGATGCTGAAGCGGGTTTTTTGCGGCCATAAGC
>CBDUSC010000354.1:0-2243 GCA_965369735.1 uncultured bacterium | reverse complement strand
CCCGAATATGTTTGCCCGTGTCACCATACATGGCACAGAGACACCCCCTGTGGTCCATATACCTGTTGCTGCCCTTATCCGTGGCGGCGCAGAGAATCGCGTTGTGCTGTCTTTGGGTGATGGAAGATTTCGCTCTCAAGCGGTAGACGTTGGTATTGAATCGGGTAGTCGGGTCGAAATCAGATCCGGATTGTCTGCTGGTGACATGGTGGTGACATCCGGCCAGTTCCTGATTGACTCGGAGTCCAATCTCGAGTCCGCGCTAAAGCGATACGACGATGCTGATCGCCCGCGCATGAATATGGAGCGGGAACAATGATTACAAGACTGATTCGCTGGTCTATTGTCAATCGGCTCCTGGTGCTTCTTGGTACTGGCTTTCTGATTGCCTGGGGTATTTACGCCGTCCGGCAAACGCCAGTGGACGCATTGCCAGACCTGTCCGACGTCCAGGTCATTATCAAGACCAGGTTCCCCGGTCAGGCGCCGCAAGTAGTTGAGGATCAGGTTACCTACCCGCTGACCACCGCGATGTTGGCGGTACCCAGGGCGGTGACTGTGCGAGGCTATTCTTTTTTTGGCGACTCGTATGTATACATAATTTTTGAGGACGGCACCGATCTTTACTGGGCCCGGTCCAGGGTGTTGGAATACCTGAGCCAGGTGACCGGGAAGTTACCCGATACAGCAAAACCGGCTCTGGGTCCGGACGCAACCGGGGTCGGCTGGATATACGAGTACGCATTGATCGATCGCAGCGGCAGCATGGATCTGTCGCAACTACGCAGTTTGCAAGACTGGTTTCTCAAATTTGAATTGCAAACAGTACCTGGGGTATCCGAGGTCGCGACTATTGGCGGCATGGTTCGCCAGTATCAGGTAGTAGTCGATCCGGACAAGTTACGCGCGTTCGGCATAACACTGTCGCAAATCAAGACCGCAATAAAGGAAGGCAATCAGGAGGCCGGTGGCTCGGTCGTTGAGATGGGCGAAGCCGAGTATATGGTCCGCGCATCCGGCTACCTGCAGGGCATTGATGATCTTGCGCAGATTCCCCTTGGGCTGGGGCCGGCTGGCATTCCGATCATTTTGTCGGATGTTGCAGAAGTCAGGGTCGGACCACAGATGCGGCGCGGTATCGCAGAACTGGATGGTGAAGGCGAGGTTGTTGGTGCTGTCGTGATCATGCGCTGGGGCGAAAATGCATCGAAAACGATTGCCGCAGTACAAGAACGCCTTGAGGAACTGAAAGGCAGTCTTCCGGCCGGCGTTGAAATAATTACTACTTATGATCGATCGGCGTTGATCGAACGCGCTGTAGGTACTCTGAAAATCAGATTGTTCGAAGAATTTATCGTCGTTGCCCTGGTGTGCTTGTTATTTTTGTTCCATTTGCGCTCATCTGCGATTGTTGTTTTGAGTTTGCCGGTTGGAATACTGAGCGCTTTTATTGTCATGCATTTGCAGGGCATCAACGCAAATATCATGTCATTGGGCGGGATTGCGATCGCAGTGGGCGCCATGGTGGATGCCGCGATCGTCATGATAGAAAATGTTCACAAACATATAGAACGCGAACCGTTGACCGATGAGAATCGCTGGAGGGTGATCGGTGACGCCGCATGCGAGGTTGGTCCGGCGCTGTTTTTCTCACTGCTGATTATTACTTTGAGCTTTCTTCCTGTATTCACGCTGGAAGCGCAGGAAGGCAGACTGTTTGCCCCACTCGCATTTACCAAAACCTATGCGATGGCCGCGGCAGCCGGGTTGTCAGTTACTCTCGTGCCGGTGCTGATGGGATATTTCATTCGCGGAAATATTACGCCGGAGCACAAGAACCCGATCAGCCGGTTGCTGATAGCAGCTTACAGGCCATTGATCACTATGGTACTTCGTTTTCCAAAAGCCACATTGGCTGTATCGGCCCTGGTTCTTCTTGTCGGTCTTTGGCCCGCAACACAGCTTGGGTCGGAATTCATGCCGCCCCTGGATGAGGGCGATCTCATGTATATGCCGACGACGCATCCGGGCATATCGATTGACAAGGCGCGCGAGTTATTGCAACAGACGAACAAACT
This sequence comes from uncultured bacterium, assembly GCA_965369735.1. Lineage (GTDB taxonomy): Bacteria > Pseudomonadota > Gammaproteobacteria > Steroidobacterales > CBDUSC01 > CBDUSC01. The sequence continues at coordinate 165 of CBDUSC010000354.1, read as the reverse complement.
GATCCGCAGCGTACCCGAAGTGCGGCGCGTTTTCGGAAAAATCGGTCGCGCGGAAACCGCTACCGATCCGGCTCCGCTGACGATGATTGAGACAGTGATACAGCTAAAGCCGCGCGCGGAATGGCGAACCGGCATGACTCCGGAGTTGCTGCGCGCGGAACTCGA
>CBDUSC010000353.1:0-2301 GCA_965369735.1 uncultured bacterium | reverse complement strand
GGCGAAGTATTCAGTAACGATACTACCGCCGCGATCGAAGAACTGACCGAGCGCGCCTGGCAAATCCCCTACGCCATCCGTGTCGACTCAATTTCCAACTTCCAGCACTCATGGGCCGATGGCGATGACCTGACGGTGGAAGATCTTGTAGTTGATGGCCAGTCTTTGACCGCGGCCGAGCTGGATGCAAAACACCAGATCACGCGCGATGAACCCCTGCTCTACCGCAACTTGTTGGCAGCCGATTCAACGGCGACTGCTGTCAACGTCGTGCTGCAATACCCCGAACAGTCTGAAGCAGAAGTTCCGGCCGCGGTTGCCGTCGCGCGCGAGATTGAACTGGAAATCGAAGCCGCCTATGACGTCGATGTGGCGCTCACCGGTGTGTCGATGTTGAACAACGCCTTTGCCGAGGCGGGCATAAAGGATGCCACGACACTGGTGCCTGCGATGTATCTCGTTTTGTTGCTGGCAACTGTCCTGGTATTGCGATCCTTCGTTGGAACCATTGCCACCTTGCTGGTCATCATGGCCTCGACGCTGACGGCCATGGGAATTACCGGTCACTATGGTCTTGCACTGACGCCGATCTCGCTGACTGCACCAACCGTCATCATGACGCTGGCGATCGCAGACTCGATACATATCCTGGTATCGCTACTGACATTGATGCGCGAGGGAAAATCCAAAACCGCGGCATTGCGCGAAGCGCTGCGCATCAATTTCCTGGCGGTGTCGGTGACATCGCTCACGACTATTATTGGATTTGCCGCGCTCAACTTCTCCGACTCGCCGCCCTTTGTACACCTGGGCAACATCACGGCAATCGGTATTGCAGCAGCGTGGTTCTTTTCCATCACTTTGCTGCCGGCTGCGGTGCGTTTGCTGCCGCTCAAAGTCACCGTGCGTAAAAACGGTACGCGCAGCACGGCTGCCCTTGATCGCCTGGCACAGTTCGTCAGCTCCAGGTTTCGCCCGATCCTTTTGGTTGGTCTGGTGGTCTCCGGTGGCCTGATCGCGACGCTGCCAAATCTTGAACTCAATGACCAGTGGGTCGAGTATTTTGATGAGCGCGTGACGTTCCGCACGGATACCGACTTCGCGCTGGAAACCATGCCGGGCATATACCCGATGGAGTTCTCTGTCACCGCCGATGGCGCAGAGGGCATATCCGATCCGGAATACCTGCAAAACCTCGAGAAGTTCACCGAGTGGTTGCGCGCCCAGCCGGATGTGGAACATGTGTACTCCTACACGGACATCATCAAGCGGCTGAACAAAAACATGCATGGCGATGACGACACTTATTATCGCATCCCGAACGATCGCAAGCTGGCCGCGCAGTATTTGTTCCTGTATGAAATTTCGCTGCCCTTTGGCCTGGATCTCAACGACCGCGTAAATATTGATAAATCGGCCACACGCATTACGGCCACGCTGCGCCAGGTGACGACTGACAAATCGCGGGCGTTTATTACGAAGTCCGAACAATGGCTGCGCGATAACACACCGGAGTACATGCACACCCGACCGACATCGGCCAATGTGATGTTTGCCTTTATTTCACAGCGCAACATCGAGGGCATGCTGACCGGTAACGGAATCGCTGTAGCTCTGATCGCGCTGGTGCTGATGCTGGCATTGCGTAATGCCAGGCTGGGTTTGCTGAGCATTTTGCCCAATGTCCTGCCCATACTCATGACCTATGGTCTTTGGACTGTGCTGGTCGGTCGATTGGGCATGGCCGCGGCCACGGTGAGCGCGACATCCCTCGGCATTATTGTTGATGACACGGTGCATTTTCTTTCGAAATACATTCGCGCGCGCCGAGAGAGTGGGTACAACCAGCCCGAGGCCATTCGCTATGCCTTCCGCACGGTGGGTCTGGCGATCGTGGCCAACTCGATCATCCTGGCCGCCGGCTTTACTTTCCTCGCGGCATCGACCTTCAAGGTCAACTACGAGATGGGTTTGCTAACGGCACTCGCGATCGCTGTCGCGCTCGCATTTGATTTTTTCCTGCTGCCCGCACTGCTGATGCTTGGCTACCGGAAAGACACTGACTCTGAACAAACATTGCTTATTGAAACTGGGAGTACCAATTATGAAAACGCTGACGCCGTACAACAGGGCGCCTGATGTGACCAAGGCCATGCTGGCAGTGGGCGCCGTCCTGATCATGTTTGTAGGCGTGTCCGTGATGGCCGGTGTAGCGCATGCGGAAACCCCGGCCATTGATGAGGCTGCCAATGCGGCCGCCGCCGGCGCGACCGTTACCGCAGAAAACACCGTTGTTGCCAA
>CBDUSC010000352.1:0-2317 GCA_965369735.1 uncultured bacterium | reverse complement strand
TGGAAAGCCAAAGTCCTTGCGGTCATCGCTGGCCAGGACTTGCAAGCCAAAGCGGTGTGGCCCCACCTGCCGGGCAATACTGGTCGTCAGCGAGCGTTTTGCTCGGCGGAACAAGCGCTGGTTGTCGCTGGTGTTTTCCGGGTCCTGGAATACCGCTTCGGCGTGGAACCACCACAGATCGGTGGTCAATTCGTAGGATGTTTCGATGCCACGTATGCGCGCCTTGTCCACGTTGCGGTTTTCACCGGCGAACGTCATCGGATCGGTGACCACATAGGTGATCAAGTCATCGATTTTGTTGTAAAACGCATTGATCGTGATCATCTGGTTGTCATTGATCGGCAACCGGTAACCCAGTTCGTAATTCCGCGATTCCTCTGGCTCCAGCATCGGGTTTCCACCAAAACCAAAGCGGTCAGTGGCATCGGGTGCCCGGAAACCGGTGCCAACGCCGGCTGTCAGGAGGCCTGCATCCCCCAAGCTGAATCCATAGTCAACATTCCAGGTTGTGTTGGTGCCAAAGGTTTCATGATCGGTATACCGCGCAGCCAGCAGCAAACTGTGTCTGTCGAGATCGATGGCGTCCTGCAGGTAATACGCATCGACATCGGTATCCACATCGAACGCGCTGCCGAATGACAATGCATCGGTGTCTTCCCGGGAGGCATAAGCACCCGCGGTCAATACCTGTCGCTCACCCAGATAGACATTGTTTTGCCAATCCATCGCGTATCGATCGGTTTTGGTGAAATCTGCAGTTTGCTGTTGCTCGATATCATCGGTCATGCTGCTCAGATTGAGTTTTGTAGACCAGTTTTCGAAGGGCTGCGCAGACAGGTCCAGGGCGACCGTTCTGTTTGTGTAGTCCTGGTCCACCGGCGTCGCAAAAAAATCGGAATATTCGGTGTTGCCCTCGGCCTGCCAGGCGTTCAGCGTGACATCAACCGGGCCGATCCTGGCGCCTGTCTCAAGATTCAATGTGAGATTGTCGTAGCCGCGATCGACGGTGTCTGTTTCGAGGGTTGGGAACCCGTCTGTTTCATACCAGTCGGCGGATATTTTAAAATGGCCGACCGATAATGGAGTCTGCAGTGATGCGCCGGCTTGCTGCGTGGCGTATTTGCCCGTACCCATATAGGCGGAAAACTCGTTTTCATCGCCGTCAGGTTTGCCACGCATAATAATATTGATAACGCCGCCGATTGCCTCTGAACCATAAAGACTGGATCGCGGGCCTTTTACAATTTCGACCCGTTCGATATTTTGCGGGGATATATTTTGTACCGCGGCACCACCGATGGTGCCCGGGTTAATCTTGACTCCGTTGATCATCACCAGCACGTGATTGCTCTCGGTGCCGCGTACAAATACCGATGCGAGCTGGCCGGGGCCACCGTTTCTTGCAATATCAATACCTGCGTGAAACTTGAGCAGCGCAGCCAGATCCATGGCCTGGCTCAATTCTATTTCGGCCCGATCAATGACAATCACCGGCGCGATGACATCGCGCCGACTGGTCTCGGTGCGTGTGGCGGTCACGACCAGGTCATCAAATCGGGACAGGTTGCTGTCGGTGTTTTGGGCAATAACCGAATGAGCTGTCAGCAGCGCGGCCAACAGGCAAAGTATGGATTTCATTTTTTTCCCCTTTCACTCGCACACCCGCAGGTGAGTGATAGAACCCGGGTTGCGGCAGGGGATAGAGAAGTTCAACTGCTGTTGAATCGGCTGCGCCCACCGCTTTGCCGGCTGATTTTTCAGGCCGGTCTCCGGGCTGACGAGCGAAGCCAGGCTTCTACCGAATCACCTTCCCACACATCGTGCAGTGGCTGCGCCGTTTTCATGTACTGGCGCTGATTCAGCTGTACTCGATCACCGTTGCGGGGGCAGCGCCGGAATCGCATAAGCTCACCGGCTTCCCGTAACCTGAAAGTAGGGTCAATGTAGGCAGCCGCCTGCAGGCTGTCAAGCCCAGTGCAGAAGACCAGCGCAGAAGACCAGTGCAGAAACCCAGTGCGGGGGTGACGTGGATTCGATCTTGCTGCACACTGAGCGCCCGGTTGCCCGATATTCGCCATGCCGACGACAGAAACAGAAAAGTCATCCCTGCTGAAAACTGCGATCGATGCTGCACGGGCGGCCGAAAAAATTATTCGCAGTCACTATGACGCCCAACCCGATGTACGCATAAAGCCGGACAATACGCCGGTGACGCTTGCAGATATCGAAACAGAGCAGCTGATACACGCAATGATCCGTGAGCACTGGCCGGGTCACGGTTTTCTAGGTGAAGAAACCGGTGCCGATACCCGCGACA
>CBDUSC010000351.1:0-2328 GCA_965369735.1 uncultured bacterium | reverse complement strand
TATCTGACCGTTGTGAAACGCAGATTTCCCGACAAGGTCGACGCCACGTTGCTGCTCGAGCCCAAAATCGAATACGACATCCTGGTCCAGGTCATGGACACGGTGCGCGTAGTCGAAGTGGTGCAGGCAGCCTCGGTAGTCAAGGCTGAGCTGTTCCCCGAGATATCGATCGGGGATGCACCGGTACGGGTCAACTAAAGGAATAGTGTTATGAGGATGTCAGGTCGCGCAGGGCGCATGCAAGCCCATCACCAGCGCAACAAGCGTGTGATCGCGCTCAACCTGGTTTCATTGATGGATATATTCACCATACTGGTCTTTTTCCTGTTGGTGAATTCATCGGATGTCGAGGTGCTGCCAAGCGCCAGGGATATCGAGATGCCGGAATCCATTGCTGATCTGAAACCGCGCGAGACCGTGGTTGTGATGGTGACCTCGGATCTCATCCTGGTGCAGGGCAAGGCCATCGTCAGTGTTGCCGAGGTCATGAACGCTAAATCAACAGTCATAAAACCGCTACAGGCTGCGCTACGGGCGCAGACTGACCGTGTTATCCAGCGTTCACTCGTGGCCAACATCGAAGACCGGGAAGTCACCATCATGGGTGACAAGTCTGTCCCGTATCAGCTGTTGAAAAAGATCATGGCAACCTGTGCCATGGCTGATTACGGGCGCATATCTCTTGCGGTGATGCAAAAATCCGGCGAATTGCCCGGCGATTTTGCAGCCGATGAGAGCGCATAAACAGGGAGGTTATGCCGTGAGCGTTTACTACCGCACATACGATCTTCCCTGGACACTGTCCACCGAGGACGAAAAGCGATTCAGGAAGATCCTGAAAACGACTGCACTGCTATTGCTGTTGTTTTCAATCATCATGCCGTTGTTGCCGGTGCCCGAGCGCGACCCGAATGAAATCCAGGAAATCCCGCCGCGTCTGGCGAAGCTTTTGCTGGAACGCCAGCAGCCGCCACCGCCACCGCCAAAGGTAGAAGAACCGGAGCAATTGGAGCCGGAGCCTGAGCGCGTGGTCGAGACTACACCGGAACCGGTCACCAACCCGGACCCGGAACCCGAGGCACCACCGGTGGATACCGTTGAGCAGGCGCGCGACACCGCATCGAAGGCAGGATTGTTGTTGTTTGCAGATGATCTTGCCGATTTGCGCGATAACGAAGCTGTGGCCTCCGTGACCGGTGATCAGGATCTGACTACCGGCCCGGGCGAAGGCGAAGCGGTGGAAAGATCATTGATTACATCCAGCGTTGGTAGAGCCAGTGGCGGCATCAACACCGCATCTCTGAGCCGTGGTACCGGTGGTGGGGGTATTGCAGGTCGCTCAACCACCAAGTTGACCAGCCCGGTCGGCGGCGGCCGAGGTGGTACCGGTATGGGTGGCGGCCGCAGCGGCAGCGGTGGCATGGCATCGCGTAGCGATGAGGAAATCGAACTGGTATTTGATCGAAACAAGGGTGCGATCTATGCGTTGTACAACCGCGCATTGCGGCGCGACCCGACGCTGCAGGGCAAGATTGTATTGTCATTGACGATTACGCCTGACGGTCGCGTGACCGAATGCACGATTGTGACCAGCGAACTCAATAACCCGGTTCTGGAGCGTAAACTGGTTCAGCGCGTGATGATGTTCCAGTTCGAGGACAAGGATGTTTCGACGGTTACACGTACCAAACCGATCGACTTTTTCCCCGCGTAACGGCTGCCATGTCGTGATGGGGCTGATCGGAATCGGTTTTGTTTTGTTGCCGGTATTGCAGCTGGCAGCATCGGCGTCAGAACCTGAATTTCGTCTTGTCGGAACAATGCCTGGTGTTGAGCGTGCCCTGGCGATTATTGAACTCGATGGCAGGCAAGTGACGGTGCGCGAAGGCGATTCCATCGATGCCTGTGTTATCGCGCAGATCGAAAAACGCCAGATTCATCTCCAGTGTGAAGACTCCGGTCATAGCAAGCACATGAGCTATGGTGATCGTGAACGGTATTCAAGCTTTGTCACGGCTCACCAGCTCATCAATGTCGATCGCGGCAAACTGGTGTCGGTCATGCAGAACCGTCAACGCCTGGTCAGCCAGATCACCCTGGTACCCGAGATGGCTGACAACCGGATGAGCGGATACCGGGTCAGTTATCTTGCGCCGGATGGCGATATCGCCGGGATGGGCATCCGGGAGAACGATCTGATACTCAGCGTCAATGGTGCGCCTGCATCCGAGCCCGCGGGCTTTGTCCGCAGCATAGACAGCCTGGCGGAACAAACTGCATTTAGCATTCAATTAGTGCGCGATAACCAGCTCGTCAGTCTCGACATTC
>CBDUSC010000350.1:0-2354 GCA_965369735.1 uncultured bacterium | reverse complement strand
GCAGCATTTGCGCTCGAGATTGATAATGGAACGATTGCCAGCGCGCGCGTGTGCTTTGGCGGGATGGCAGCAACGCCCAAAAGAGCGATTGCCTGCGAGCAGGCGTTGAGCGGTGCTCGCTGGGATTCTGAAACGGTTGAAAATGCGGTTACGGCGATCCTCGCTGATTTTGAACCAATCACCGATATGCGCGCGTCAGGCGAGTATCGGAAGCAGATTGCAGGCAATCTGCTGTTACGGTTTTTTGCGGATACCAGCGATCTGTGTGTTGAGCGCGGTGAAAAGGCTGCCATCAGTGTCTGGGACTACGCAGAGCAGCGTGCATGAGTGGCTATCGCTCGGTTGGCAAGGCCCACCCGCATGAAAGTGCACACCTGCATGTCAGCGGCGAGGCAGTCTATGTCGATGACATGCCGGAAATCACCGGTACATTGCATGCGGCGATCGGCATCAGCCAGGAGGCATACGCAAAATTAACTGGCATGGATCTGGGTCTCGTGCTCGCGCACCCTGGTGTTGTGGGTGTGCTGACTGCCGCAGATATACCCGGTGAAAATAATTGTGGTCCCATTGTTCATGACGATCCGATTTTTGCCGAGGATGTGGTGGAGTATGCGGGTCAGAGTATTTTTGCTGTGATTGCGGAATCTGTCACCGCAGCCCGGGAAGCAGCGCTTTTGGCGAAGATTGAATACGAACCGCTGGACGCGATCATGGATATAGAGACCGCGCTGGATCAGGAATCGTTTGTGATGCCGACGCGCACGCTGAGACGTGGCAACCCGGGTGCAAAAATCAAGGACGCGAAACATCGTATTGATGGCGCCTTTGAAATCGGCGGGCAGGATCATTTTTATCTCGAAGGTCAGATCGCGATGGCGGTGCCGGGTGAGGACGGCACCATGTTGGTACACAGCTCCACCCAGCACCCGAGCGAGGTGCAAAAGCTGGTAATGGCATCGCTGGGAATCCAGGCAAAGGATGTCGTCGTAAAGTGCCGGCGTATGGGCGGTGGTTTTGGTGGCAAGGAAACCCAGCCTGCTTTGATGGCCTGTATCGCTGCACTGGCAGCGGCCAGGACCGGCAAACCTGTCAAGCTGCGCATGGATCGGGATGCTGACATGCTGGTCACGGGCAAACGTCACCCGTTCCGGGTCACCTATGATGTGGGTTTCGGTGACGACGGGGTCATCGCCGGCGCCAGCTTGCAGTTGTCAGCCAACTGCGGGCGTTCGACGGATTTGTCCGATGCAATCAATGCCCGTGCGATCTTCCACGCCGACAACTGTTATTACATCGGTGATGTCGAGATCATTTCTCATCGTTGTAAAACCAATCAGCCATCCCATACCGCTTTCCGGGGGTTTGGCGGGCCCCAGGGCATGATGGTCATCGAGTGTGTGATGGATGAGATCGCCCGTTATCTTGAAGTCGATGCGCTGGATGTGCGCAAAAGCAATTTCTATGGCAAGAACGAGCGCAATGTCGCGCCATACGGCATGGTGATCGAGGACAATATCATCAATGAGATCGTAGACGACCTCATTGCAAGCTCAAATTACCGCAAAAGAAAACAGAAGGTCGATGCCTTCAACCGCGAGCATTCGATCCTGAAACGCGGTATTGCACTGACGCCGGTCAAGTTTGGCATTTCGTTTACCACGACGTTTCTCAACCAGGCCGGTGCGCTGATTCATGTGTACACCGATGGCAGCATTCTGGTAAACCATGGCGGCACCGAGATGGGGCAGGGGCTGCACACCAAGGTCATGCAGGTGGTGGCGGAGGAATTCCAGGTTGATATGGACACAATCCGCTGTTCGGCAACAAATACCAGCAAGGTTCCCAACACATCCGCCACCGCGGCATCGGCAGCCAGCGATCTGAACGGCAAGGCTGCACAACTTGCAGCACGGGCAATCAGGGATCGGCTGATTGCGTTTGGCGCAGAGCAATTCAACGTGCCCGAAGCGGATATCCGATTCGAAAACAACCATGTTGTTATCGGCAATGAGACAGTGTCGTTCAGGGAACTGGTGATGCAGGCTTATCTTGCGCGCGTTTCCTTGTCCGCAACCGGCTATTACAAGACGCCAAAGATCAGTTATGACGCCGATACACTGACTGGCAGGCCATTTTTCTATTTTTGCTATGGCGCCGCGGTATCCGAAGTGGTGATTGATACATTGACCGGTGAACACAAACTGCTCGAGGTCGATATTTTGCACGACGTGGGTAAATCGCTGAACCCGGCCATCGATATGGGGCAGGTCGAGGGTGGTTTCCTGCAAGGAGTCGGCTGGCTGACGCAGGAGGAATTGATCTGGGATGACAGTGGACGCCTTGCGACGCAT
>CBDUSC010000349.1:0-2362 GCA_965369735.1 uncultured bacterium | reverse complement strand
AGCGAGCGGGGATCGGAATGGTGGCTACGGGTGGACTTGAACCACCGACCCCATCGTTATGAGTGATGTGCTCTAACCAACTGAGCTACGTAGCCACAAGGGGTGCTGCTGGATGGCAGGAGGCGGCATTTTCGGGATTGGGCCAGTATTTGTCAAGCCAATCATTGGCTACTACCCGATGGATTTGGCACTCCGGCAAACCCGGTAAACAGCGTTGCCGCTATGACCACTGCGGCTGCAAAGATCGCAAATCCGGTGGCTGCTTCCGGATCAAAATCCCTGGTCCTGATTTCACGTATATCCGTATACGCCTCGAAGTGTTTGCCCTGTTCATTGCGACCGCTGACGCCGGTTTCACCGAACTCGATCAGATCAAGCTTCAGGCGAGTGCCATCGTGCCGAATGATCCATATCGTGTCACCGGGCTGAATATCGGCAGCAAGATCCCTGGGATTCGAATAGTCCGCCATCTGCATGGACACACACCCTGTGTTCAGCACCAGAACCACGCTGAGGCAAAAAACCAGGAACCATCTCAGTATTGACATGATCATTGCATCGCCCCCGTCAAACAATCAGCAGGGTGATGGCACAGACCAGGCTGGCGCCATACATAGTGGCAAGAGCAATCATCGATTTTCCGATGTCTGGCTTGCGTGCTTTGGTATTCATTGTTCTGTCCCCGTTTTCAAGTTTTGAACCACGGGAACCATTCTCCACAGCAGCGCTTACCTGCCGCTGACAGAGCAGTTACAAACCACATACAAGAGTATTATACCTTTGGAATCAAAGGCTTACGTCAAAGCCTCAGACGTTGAATCGAAAATGCATGACATCGCCTTCGTTGACGATGTACTCCTTTCCCTCCAGGCGCAGGCGCCCGGTTTCCTTTGCACCCTGCTCACCATTGCCGGCGATATAGTCAGCGAAGGATATGACTTCAGCGCGGATAAAGCCCTTTTCAAAATCGGTATGGATCTCACCCGCGGCCTGCGGTGCGCTGGCGCCGATACGCACCGTCCAGGCCCGTACTTCCTTTGGGCCGGCGGTAAAAAAGGTCTGCAGACGCAACAACTGGTAACCAGCCCGAATGACCCGGTCAAGGCCGGGCTCGTCCAGACCGAGTTCGGCAAGAAACTCCGCACGATCGGCTTCATCCAGCACCGCAATCTCGGCCTCTGTTGCGGCACAAACGGCTACAACCACCGCGTTTTCAGCAGCGGCGATATCCCGAACCGCATCCAGATATGGGTTATCCTCAAAACCGCCTTCATCCACATTCGCGACATACATGGTTGGCTTTGTGGTCAGCAAATGCAGGCCGCGAATTTCCTTCAGATCCTCTTTTGCCAGATCCATGCTGCGCACCGGGTGACCCTGGCCAAGATGATCCACTACACGCTGTAGCACATCGCGGCGATAGATGATTTTTTTGTCGCCGGTTCTGGCCGCGCGCATGGCTTTGTCGAGATGGCGCTCCACGGATTCCAGATCGGCCAGCGCCAGTTCGGTGTTGATGATTTCGATATCCGAGGCAGGATCGATGTTGCCCGAAACATGCGTGATATCGCTGTTATCAAAACAGCGCACGACATGCGCGATCGCATCGGTTTCGCGAATATTGGCCAGGAACTGGTTGCCAAGACCCTCGCCTTTGGATGCACCCTCGACCAGACCCGCGATATCGACGAACTCAACCGTGGTCGGCAGTACCTTTTGCGGATTGACAATGCTCGCCAGCTGCCGCAAACGACCATCGGGCACAGGCACGATGCCGATATTTGGATCGATGGTGCAAAACGGATAGTTCTCGGCAGCAATCTCCGCGCTTGTCAGTGCATTGAACAGCGTAGATTTGCCAACGTTGGGTAACCCCACTATGCCACAACGAATCGCCACGCCGATTAGTCCTTGCTATTGCCATCGGTGTTATCGCTGGCAGCTTTTTCCGCTTGTTTACGATACGGTTTTGGTTTTGTGCCACGGCTATGCAATATTTTCATCGCCGCCTGCTCTCCGTCACTCAGAAAAATCGGCAAAACAGAGGCAAGATCCCGAATGGCATCGATAATCTTGTCTTCATCCGCCGAGCTGGCGCGCCTGAGTACATAATCGATCACATCATCCTTGTGGCCCGGGTGGCTGATACCGATCCTCGCGCGACAAAAATCGTTGCCAAGATGACGGATGACATCACGCAAACCATTGTGCCCACCGTGACCGCCGCCATATTTGAGCCGGACATCGCCCGCGGGTAGATCAAGCTCATCGTGCACAACCAGGATTTCCCCGGGCTGACTTTTGAGAGATGAGGCCAGCGCCTGTATCGCCTGACCACTGCGATTCATGTAGGTCGTCGGTT
>CBDUSC010000348.1:0-2368 GCA_965369735.1 uncultured bacterium | reverse complement strand
ATGCTGAACGGAGGGGAGCAGACATCGTTGTGGACGACTGAAAAAATCAAGGCGACACGCGAGTTGATTCAACATACTGCCAAATATGTACAAAAACAGATTCCGAAGATTTACTCCTGGGAGCTGGTCGAGCTGTTGTTCATGCAGCCGTATTGCCGAATCGCCAATGTAGTCGATGCCGGTCTTGCAAAACGCCAGACCGCATCCGTATATTTAAAAAATCTGACCGATATCGGCGTGCTGAGTGAACTCAAGTCCGGTCGCGATGTTTTGTTTATTCATCCCAAGTACATCGAGCTCCTGACCGGCGATGAAAACGTGTGGATTTATTACGGCTCGCCGGAAACGGCAAGTTAGCTACGCCGCTTGACCACACGCGCTGCGCCACCGCGACCCAGCAATACATGCACCCGCTCGCCCGGGTAAAACTCGATATCGTCAGCCTGAACGATGGCGATGATGTCACCATTTTGCAGTTCTACATGAATCTCGTAGCCCTGTTGCTCGGTTATTTTCTTTTCGATGGCTTCGCCGGCGACCGCGCCAGCAACCGCACCGACCGCACCGGCAACACGACGCCCATCGCCGTCACCAATGGTTCTGCCGGTGGTATATCCGATGCCGGCACCGCCAATGCGACCAATCTGCGATGTGGTTCCATCGATGGTCACCGTTGCCACCAGGAGGACTTCGGCCTCATGTACCTTCATTGTCTGGCGCGCCTGATGCCGGCTGTAGGTTTCTCCAGACAGGCTCTGATTGGCGCAACCTGCCAAAACGCCAATAAAAATCAATAAAATCAGTGAGTTCCTCATGATCGCTCCTTCTGAGTGACAGCCTGTTTCGTTTGCCCGTAATGTGTACAACGCATAAAAGAGGATTTCGTTGACAAAATCTGGCTCGCTGATATAACTCAGCTATCAGATAATAAAAAAAAGGTCGGGGGCGCATCATGATCAAGACAGAAATCTGGATATCGGTATCGATTCTATTGGCAGCATTGCTAATTGGCACCAACGTGGGCGGCAAGTCTCAGGATGTCGAATACCTTGGGACCTCACCGGATTGGCCATTCTCAACCGCGGTACGGGTCGGAAAGACGCTTTATTTGTCCGGAAACCTCGCTTATGACGCCGAAACAAAATCACTCGTGCCCGGCGGCATCGGACCAGAAACCCGCAAGACCATGGATCTGATCAAGGCCAATGTGGAAAAGTATGGATCCTCCATGGATCGCGTGGTCAAGTGCACCGTATTCCTTGCAGATATTTCTGAATGGGCGGCCATGAATGAGATCTATGTAGAGTACTTTCCCGAAGGCCACCGGCCGGCGCGCAGCGCACTGGGATCCAGTGGTCTCGCGTTGGGCGCGCGTACCGAAATCGAGTGCATCGCCATTATTGAATAAGCGGTAAAAACTCCCGTGAGGGAGAGATCATGGCCAAAACACTTCTTTTGATACACGGTCGCAGCTTCAAGCCGGATGCGGCAGATTTGCGGTCGCTTTGGTATGGCGCGATCCGTCACGGCATCAAGCGCGACCGGCCACGAAAAATCGATGCTTATAACAAGGTAAAAAAAGAGTTCGTATACTACGGTGATATTTCAAACCGTTTTTTGAAGAGTGGCGGCGAGACTTATAACAAGGTCAATGATCTTGATAGCCGTAAAGAGACCTACAAAAAGCTCAAAACCTACAACAAAGAGGGTTTCAGCAAAGCAAACTATAACGATTTGCCTGGCCAGAACGCGCTCAAGGAGTTTCTCGCTGATGTGGGTTCTCCATTATTCAGCTTCATTGGTTTGACAGAGGGTCTGATTGCCGCGGTTGCCCCGGATATGCGGGAGTATTGGGACAGCCGCGAGTTTGGCAGCGCCATTCGGCAACGCATGAGCGCACCCTTGATGCGTGCAATGAACCGGGGTGACCAGATCATGGTTGTCTCGCACAGCCTGGGTACGATTGCATCCTGGGATACATTCTGGAAATTTTCGCGCACCGGCGAGTATCGACTCGAATTTGCCAGCAAAAAAATTCACCGCTGGATTACGCTTGGCAGCCCGTTGGGTGATTCGACGGTGAAACGCAAGCTCAAGGGCCATGACGAACGCGGTGAATTCAAATATCCATCCAATGTTGTGCGCTGGGATAACGTTGCAGCCGAAGATGACTTTATCGCGCATGACGAGGATGTAGCAAACGACTTCAGGAATATGGAAGACCGGTACGGACTGGTCAAATTGATCAGGGATCACGAAATTTACAACCTGGCCGTCAGGAGCGGAACGTCCAACCCGCACCATGGTGTTGGCTACCTGATACATCCAAAGGTAACCAAGCTGATCGCCGACTGGGTATGAGTAGCGG
>CBDUSC010000347.1:0-2385 GCA_965369735.1 uncultured bacterium | reverse complement strand
CCGGTGGTGGTTTTGCCCGAGGACATCGATGTACCGATCAAAACAATGACCGGGATATCGAGTCTTGCGCGGTTTACGGGTTCGACAAAATCAGACATGCACACTTTTTCCTGGTTGCGCATGACATGACCCTTGTAGCGTAACTGCATGAGCTTTGGCACCAGTTGCGAAACCGATGTCGCTTTGCCAAGCAACCCGGCGCTGGTCAGCGCATCCATGGTGTCGTCTTCAATCGCACGCCAACTACCAACGCCTTCCAGCGTAGCGGCACGGTGACCCAGGGCGCCGATGATCAGATCACCTTGCATCATTTGCATCATGCGGCCATCGGTGCGTTCGAGCACATAAAGATCGCTGTGCGAACCATAAACCCGGCCGACGACATAGTCGCCGCCCTTCCAGCGATCCCGCGGCAGCTTTTCCACCTCGTAACCGACCGTATCAAAGTCAGCTATGCGTGCGACGGAGCCTCGATAAATCTTTTGCTTCATGGCTATGCCCTCCTGCGGCACCTTCCACAACTAACGATGGCGCCAGTATCAAACTGGCAAGCAATGCGGTACGTTCGATGGTTTTGTCGATATACAGGAATTCGTGATGCGCATGCGCGCCGTCTCCGACTGCACCCAGCCCGTCCAGCGTCGCTGTGTACATACTGGTGGTATTGCCATCCGATCCACCGCCGGCCGATCCGTGATCCAGATCGATGCCGAGCTCTGCGCCCAATTTTTTTGCCTCCAGCCATAACGCCTGATTGCGTGTGGTCAGCTCCATGGGTGGCCTGCCGACAACCCCATCGATGTGCAGGCGCACGCCATCAGTCTCTGACTTTATATTCATGATTGCCTGACCAACACGATCGGCATCTTTTTGAGTGGCGACCCGCACATCGGCGACCGCCTGACAAAATGGCGCAATCACATTGGGTCTGATGCCGCCATCCACGGTGCCCACGTTGACAGAGATCCCCTTGTCGGCGTCGTTCAAAGCAAACAATTTCTGGATCACGTGGGATAACTCGAGGATCGCGCTGGCCCCGCTACCGGGATCAAGCCCTGCGTGCGCCGCCTTGCCATGGATGGTGACGGTGAATCTGCCAACACCCTTGCGGGTTGTTTTCAATCTGCCATCCGGTCCCATCGCTGGTTCGAGTATCAGCGCGCGATCAGCCATGCCTGCCAGGCGGCGAATGTAGCGTGCGGATCCGCGGCTGCCGATTTCCTCATCGGAGTTGACAAAAATGATCGGCGTCAGATCGGGTTCGAGAGAGAATTCGCGAATCGCCATGAGTGCAAACACCAGTTGCACCAACCCGCCTTTCATATCAAACACGCCGGGGCCTTTGACGACATTGTCAGTCACTACGAACGGCATGCCGCTGAGCGTACCCAGCGGCCATACCGTATCGTAGTGGCCGAGCAGCAGTTGTACTTTCGCGTTTCTTGATCGATTTTCCGGTGTGGCAAACAGATGACCGCCGCTTTTCGCCCCTTGTATACGGCGCACTTTGAAGTCGAGTTTTTCCAGGGCCCAGGCGAGCACTGCGTGCACATGTTCTTGTGAGTCCGGGTTTGATGACGGCGACTCGGCCAGCACCATCTCGCGCAGCAAATCGATCATCGCAGATTGCTGATCCTGCAGGTACGCGAGAAATTGTTTGGCAGTACCGCTCATAAGGCTACTTTTTCATATGTGCCGGGAACGGGAATGCCAGTGATTCGTTGATTTCGGTAAATCGCCCCGGGTGCAAATATGCAATCAACGGTGCATTGTGAATCAGCGTCTGGTCATCGCGATCGGACTCGCGCAATGCATCTTCGGCTGCATAGGCTGCGACGATCCTGCCAGTGATCAGACTATTGGCACCGAAATCATCGAAGCTGCGGTGGTGCTTGCATTCGAAAAACAGGTACGCGTCTTTGATAAACACACCATCCACATGTTTGGCCGGAAAAGTAGCCATCGCCGAGATAACAGGCTTGCTGTCGTTTTCACAACGTGGTGACGCTGCGAGGCTGGTGTACAACACCTGTGATGGCCGTGGGTAACTCACGGTGAACTCACCGGTACGACGAATATTCTTGTATGTGTTATGCCTGGGCGTGCAGACAAAACCGAAATAGTTATCCCAGCCGACCGGCGTCACCATATGCTTTGGCGCAAGATCGGGCGATCCGTCCGGATCCCGGGTGCCGATCAGCACCAGCGGCGCCACAGTAAAAAACCGGTCCCATACAGGCTCGGTGACATCGAGTGTCACGATGCCATTTTCGTTGAGTTCACTCATTCCAACACCCCATTCCGGCTCCGTCAGAGCCCCAGCTTTATCGTATCCCGGGTGTGGGTAATCGAAAATAAGGAATGACCGAAACCGGGTAAGTACCC
>CBDUSC010000346.1:0-2405 GCA_965369735.1 uncultured bacterium | reverse complement strand
CAGGTTGCTGTACATGCTATCGCTGACACGGATTGCGTCATGCATGTCCTGAATGTCATATGGCGCAAGAATGACGATTTTTTGCCGGTATCCAATCTCGGAGAAGTAACGCAGTATTCCGGCCACATTCTGGTTCCAGCCCAGGATCAGCGTATGGCCACGTTCCTTGACGGGTGTGTTTCCGCGTTTCCATAACTCGAATCGCTGCTGGATCATCGAGGAGATCAGACCGATCAACATGCCGAGCAACGCAAGACCAGCCACCGATAACAAAAGCGCCATCATCAGTACCGGCCACGGTGCACCATAGTCTTCGGCAAACTGGCCGGGATCGAGTACATGTTTGGTGGACCACCAAAGGGTATCCCAGAAGCCGCGATCGATCTCACCTTCGATGCCTTCCACATTGCTCGAGCTTTCGCTGAACAATCCAATGAAATAGGAAATCATGCCGAGCAAAATAATGAAGACAGACGCCAAAAGGACCGCGATGTACTGCGCAGCCGCACCATGTGCAAACAAACGGTTCACGCGGTATTGCAGACGTTCCTTGAAATCTTTGAACATGGGGGGCAGTTCTGATTATTATTGCTGCGTACCAGTATACGGTATCAGGCTTTTTCCGGCCGTGGGTAATTGGCCACATAGTCGGGTAGTTCAATTTCCCCCGGCATGTCGGCAGCGGGTCGCGGTTGGCCAAAATGCTGCTCAATCGGAATCACACCGGCCCACACCGGTAATTTCAGGTCCTTTTTGTAATCATCCGGGTCACCGGCACTGATTTTTACGGAAAACTCTTCTATCGGAACTGAAAGAATTTCTGTTGCATTGATTTCTTTTTTGTTTGGCATGCGCGCATCTGCTGATCGGCCCGGCACCATTTTTTCTACCAGTATTTCGAATGCAGCCTTTTTCTCATCGGCGTCGCGTATGGGTGTGGCTTTGCCATAGATCACAATCGATCGGTAGTTCGCGGAGTGATTGAAAACAGATCGTGCGAGCACCAGGCCATCCAGCAATGTGAGTTCGATGCAGACGGCGTGGCCGGCCGCCAGAGTTTTGATCAGTCGGCTGGCAATCGAGCCGTGAATCAGTACCCGATCGCCATCGCGGGCATATAGCATGGGGATCACGACGGGTTGCTCGTCCCTGGCGATGCCCACATGGCATACCAGGCCCTCATCGAGAATCGCATAGGCGGTTTCCCGGTCATAGTGGCCTTTTTCCTTCAACCGCTTCACTTTTGTCCTGTCGCTGACAGCCATATTTCGCTCCGGTAGATGAGCCCATGATTTTAGCAGTGGCGGCGCAATAATGGCCCGCAGCACTATATAATCGCGGTTTGCTGATTCAGTGTTTTGCACAGGGGGCTATGTGTCCGGTCTGTTTGGCGAGCTAAAACGACGAAATGTCTTCCGGGTGACGGCAATTTATGCCATATCCGCCTGGTTGCTATTGCAGGTGGCGGATATTGTGTTCCCGGTGCTCTCGATACCGGAGTGGGGCATGCGGTTGCTGCTGGTGCTGCTGGTCATTGGCTTTTTGGTTACCGTTTTTGCAGCCTGGGCATATGATCTGACACCGGACGGGATAAAGCGCGACAAGGATGTAGTCGCCGAACCCGATGCAGCGCCGAAATCGGGTCGAAAGATCGACTACGCCATCATCGCATTGCTGGCGGTGGCGCTGGTGTACTTTGTCTACAAGTCGGAGTTTCGCCAGGATAGCCCGGATAGCCAGTTGCCGGAAACAACTGCAGAGACCCGAAAGAGTATTCGCCAGGAATCATCCGACCAATCCATAGCGGTATTGCCGTTTACGAATCGTAGTGCGGATGAAGAAGATGCTGCATTTTTTGCCGATGGTATCCACGATGATTTGCTGACGCGCTTGTCCAAGATATCCGAGCTCAAGGTCATATCGCGTACATCGGTGGAGCGTTATCGGAATACCAAAAAACCCATACCGGTAATCGCGGTAGAGCTTGGGGTCAGTAATATCCTGGAAGGCGGGGTGCAAAGGGCCGGAAACCGGGTACGCATCAATGCCCAGTTGATCGATACGGCAACCGATGAACATTTGTGGGCGGAAACCTATGATGAACAACTGACGGCTGAAAATATTTTCGATATTCAGCAGCGCATATCACACGAGATCGCTCGTGCGTTGAAAACGACGCTGACCGATGCGGATGAGCAGGCCATAGCGGATATGCCAACGACAGAATTGACGGCGTATAACGCGTATTTGCTTGGAAAACAAAAGCTGTATCGCTTTACCGTCGCATCTAACCGGGAAGCCGAGTCGGCATTCCAGCAAGCGATAACCATCGATCCGGAGTTCGCGCTGGCTTATGTAGGCCTGGTAGAAAGCAGGCTCAACCAGATTATTCTGAGCGGCTCGCC
>CBDUSC010000345.1:0-2405 GCA_965369735.1 uncultured bacterium | reverse complement strand
CGGGAAATAAAAATCAAAAGCACCGGGCAGAAATTTTCTCGGTTGCGACACCGCTACAATAATAAATCGTTCTGTCAACATGCCGATATTGATCAGTATCGAGATGAAAAACATGATGTTCCAGCTGGTACGAATCTTGCGGAAAAACAACAGCAGCGGCACGAACGCACAGAACAGGATCATCTCCCAGTATAGTGGCGCATAGTAACCAAACAGACGAGACTTCAGGGCTTCGTTTTCGAACGATGTGTCTGCAAACCAACCGGTAAATAACTCGACCATGTTGATATAGGTCCAGATCAGGGAAAGCACAATCAGAAGCTTGCCGAGATTATCCAGGTGCAACACCCTGATATAGCGACCGAGGTCCAGATACCGCCGTAAAAGATACATTACGGACACGATACCGGCGGTGCCGGAATAAATGGCACCGCATACAAAGTAAGGTGCGAATATCGTCTGGTGCAAACCGGGCACGATTGACAACGCGAAATCCCACGACACGATACTGTGTACCGACACGGCCAGGGGGATAACAAATACTGCAAAAAACGTGTAGGCCCAACCCAGCGTATGCCATTCTTTTTGCGTACCGCGCCAGCCGAAGGAAAAAATCGTATACAGACGCCGCCTCAAACCGGTACTGGCATCGCGAACTGCTGCAAAATCGGGCACCGAGCCCATGTAGATGAAGATCGAGCTTGCAGTGAGATACGTCGTGATCGCCATCACATCAAACATCAGCGGCGACCGGAAGTTCGGCCAAAGCCCCATGGGATTTGGCATCGGGAAGCTCCAGTGCACAAACCACACGCGGCCCACGTGGACCATGACAAACATTGCCGCGGTTATCAGCGAGAACAGGGTCATCGCCTCGGCGCTGCGGTAGATTGCCTTGCGCCAGGGGCTGTTTGTGATATGAAGCACGGCGGACAACAGTGTTCCGGAATGGCTAAGCCCGATCCAGAAAATAAAGTTTGAAAGATAGGTGCCCCAGAACGCGCTCTGATTCATGCCCGCGGCACCAACACCCACCTTGAGCTGGTACATCCACGGCCCAACAAAAAACAAAGCCGCCAGAGACATCGAGCTACCCAGCAATATCCAGTAAGTCCTGCCGGTATCCATCATCGTCCGCAGTACGTCGCGGTTGACCTCGGCGTAACTGGGTTCCTGGTAATTTTCTTCGACGTGATCAGTCATGACCGCCGGCCTTTTCATTTACACCATGGTCTGGCTTGTACAGATATACAATCGATGGTTTCGTATTGAGCTCCTCCAGAACCGTATAGCTACGCTCGTTGTCGATCATTTTTGAAACAGCAGCCTCGGGGTCGTTCCGGTCACCAAATTGCATGGCTTCGGTCGGGCAACTCTGTACGCAGGCCGGTGTCACTTCTCCATCCCGCAGCCTGCGCCCGTTGTCGTCTTTTGCGTGATCCTTTGCTTCACGTATACGCTGTATACAAAATGTGCATTTTTCCATCACCCCTTTTTCCCGCACGCTGACATCCGGGTTGAGCTGTTGCTCCAGAGGTTCATCCCATCCATAGGTGAACCAATTGAAATAACGGACTTCGTACGGGCAATACACCGCGCATGTGCGTGTACCGATACAGCGGTTATAGATCTGGGTATTCAACCCGTCATGGTTGTGATAGGTAGCCGCAACGGGGCAGGTCGTTTCGCACGGCGCCTGGTCGCAGTGCTGACACAGCATGGGCAAAAAGCGCAGTTTCACATCCGGGTAATGACCCTGCCAGTAACGCTCTACGCGCAGCCATTTCATTTCACGACTTTGGCCAAATCGTTTTTCGCCAACGATTGCTAGATTATTCTCCGCCTGGCAAGCCACCACGCAAGCGCCGCAGCCAGAACAGCGATCGAGATCGATTGACATGGTCCAGTGATAATCGAACTTCTCGTAATAACCGTCCTTGAAATACTGCTTGTAGGTGTCAACGACACTCATACTTGTCTCCTAACCGTGACCATGCGCCGGGCCCAGGATTTGTCGGCCCAGATCGCGGCTGACACCATCGGTCTTGACCAGACTGACACGCTCGCCGGTTTTGCTGATATTGACACGCGTTGCGGCACTGGCCAGCGCCCCGCCTGCGGTATCCGTTGTCGCTGCCACGATTGACAACGGGTTCGAGCCGCGTCCTTTTGCATACCGCCCAAAGTGTTCGTGGCCCTGCCCCACCGGGACGGCGACCACATCCGGCCGTATGGCTTGATATAGAAATGCCGGTGCCCGTATCGAACCGGCGGCGGATGTGAGCTCCAGCACGTCACCCTCGCGGATGTCCAGCTCTTTTGCAGTTTGCGGGTTGAGTTCTATCCAGCTGTTGTAAACGATACTGGTCAGCGGGTCGGGTAATTCCTGCTGCCAGGGCAGGTTT
>CBDUSC010000344.1:0-2408 GCA_965369735.1 uncultured bacterium | reverse complement strand
TTCTGCAGGTAAATCTCGAAGATGAAATGCGGCAGTCGTACCTCGATTACGCGATGAGCGTGATTGTCGGTCGTGCACTACCCGATGTCAGGGATGGGCTGAAACCGGTCCATCGGCGGGCATTGTTTGCGATGCGCGAGCTTGGAAACGACTACAACAAGGCCTACAAGAAGTCAGCGCGTATCGTCGGTGACGTCATCGGCAAGTATCACCCGCATGGCGATACCGCGGTGTACGACACCATTGTGCGCATGGCGCAGCCGTTTTCGTTGCGCTACCTGCTGGTCGATGGCCAGGGCAATTTCGGATCCGTCGACGGGGATGCCCCCGCCGCGATGCGATATACGGAAATCCGCATGTCCAAGCTGGCTCATGAGCTGCTGGCTGATCTCGACAAGCAAACTGTAGATTTTGTCGCAAATTATGATGAATCGGAGATGGAACCGTCGGTTATGCCGACCCGGGTTCCCAATCTCCTGGTCAACGGTTCCTCGGGTATCGCAGTGGGTATGGCAACCAATATCCCGCCGCATAACCTCGGTGAGGTCATCGATGCCTGCGTTACCCTGATCGACAGACCGGATACCGGGCTGCCCGAGCTGATGGAGCTCATACCGGGCCCGGATTTTCCGACTGCGGCGCTGATTAATGGTGCGCAGGGTATCTATGCAGCGTACAAAACGGGCCGTGGCCGCGTATACATGCGCGCTCGTACGCAAATTGAGGAGAGCGGAAAACGGGACAAACAGGCGATTATAGTCACCGAGCTCCCGTACCAGGTCAATAAGGCACGGCTGATCGAAAAGATTGCCGATCTTGTCCGGGAGAAAAAGATCGATGGCATCGCCGAGCTTCGCGATGAGTCCGACAAGGACGGAATGCGCATTTTCATCGAACTCAAACGCGGCGAGGTTGCTGATGTTGTACTGAATAATCTGTACAAACAGACATCGATGCAGTCGGTATTTGGTATCAATATGGTTGCGCTGGTCGATGGCCAGCCGCGCTTGCTCGATCTGAAGACCATGCTCGAGTGTTTTTTGCGCCATCGGCGGGAAGTCGTTACCCGGCGCACGATTTTCGATCTGGGCCGCGCGCGGGATCGCGCACATATCCTGGAAGGCCTTGCCATATCGCTTGCAAACATCGATGAAGTGATTGCGATGATCAAGGCGTCGAAGTCACCGGCCGATGCACGCCAGGCGCTGGTTGCAAAAGCATGGGAGCCCGGTGCGGTATCCGAAATGCTAAAACGCGCCGGCGAAATCGAAACCAGGCCGGCCGACATCGAGGGCGACTACGGTCAGACCAAAGACGGGTACCGGCTCTCGCCGCGCCAGGCGCAGGCGATTCTGGAGTTGCGACTGCATCGTCTCACCGCTCTTGAACAAGAAAAAATAGTTAATGAATACAAGGGTATATTAGATAATATTAAAGAATTATCTGATATCTTGAATAACCCGGATCTCATGCTTCAGGTGATCCGGGCGGAGTTGATGGAGATCCGTGATGAATACGCGGACGATCGGCGTACGGAAATTGTTCAGGATTACTCGGATCTGACGATTGAAGACCTGATCCCGGTAGAAGATGTGGTCGTGACGCTGTCGCGTGGTGGCTATGCGAAGTCGCAACCCGTGTCTGCATACCAGGCGCAAAAACGCGGCGGGCGTGGCAAGGCTGCAACTCGCCTGAAGGATGAGGACTTCGTCGAGAATCTGTTTGTTGCAAACACGCATGACACGCTGCTGTGTTTTTCCAGTCGTGGCAAGGTCTATTGGCTAAAGGTTTATCAGCTGCCGCAGGCCGGTCGAGGTGCGCGCGGCAAACCCATTGTGAATTTGTTGCCGCTGGAAAATGGCGAACGAATCAATGCAGTGCTGCCGGTCAAGGAATATGAAGAAGACAAGTTCGTGTTTATGGCCACCAGCACCGGCACCGTCAAAAAGACCGGGTTGTCTGCATTTTCCCGGCCACGCACCAACGGCATCATTGCGATTGACCTGAGAAATGATGATCGGCTTGTCGGCGTTGCCATCACCGATGGCGAAAGCGATATCCTGATTTTTGCCAGCTCCGGCAAGGCGATCCGGTTCGCGGAAAGCGATGTGCGCGCCATGGGTCGCGCCGCGGCCGGAGTACGTGGTATTCGCATGGCGTCGGATGAGGAAGTGATCGCGCTATTGATCAATGAGACCGGCTCGATACTGACGGCCACGGAAAACGGATATGGCAAGCGCACGCCGATCGAAGATTTTCCGGTACAGGGCCGGGGTGGCCAGGGGGTTATCGCAATACAGACCACAGGCCGCAATGGCAGGCTGGTTTCTGCGCTACAGGTTGCCGATGATCATGAAATCATGCTGATCCGTGTTGGTGGCACGCTGGTGCGAACCGGCGTCAGTGAA
>CBDUSC010000343.1:0-2412 GCA_965369735.1 uncultured bacterium | reverse complement strand
CACACCGAGATGTTGGGTCGTAACATGGATCGTCTCGACATGTTTCACCGTCTTGGTGTCCGTATCATCCAGTTGACCTACAACAAGCGGAATTACATTGGCAATGGATGCCTGGAGCCGGGCGATGGTGGTTTGAGCCGATTTGGCCGCAAGTTCCTCAAGCGCCTCAACGAACTGAACATTGCAGTCGATCTGAGTCATTGCGGCAAGCAAACGACCGCTGACGGAATAGCCCTGTGCCAGTCCCCTCCCCTGATCACCCACAGCGGCTGTAACGCGATATTTCAGCACCCACGCAACAAAGACGATGCGGTCATGCGCGCCATGGCGGACAAAGGCGGGGTCATTGGCATCTATTTCATGCCTTTCCTGGCCGACCCTGAAATACCTTATGCAACTTTGGATATGGCTTTGGATCACCTGGATCATGCGATCAAGGTGTGTGGTGCCGATCACGTCGGTATCGGCTCGGATAACACCATTACCGCGACCGTGGAGACACCGGAATACGTATCCATGATGGCCCAGGCTGAAAAGTCTCGTGCTGCAGCCGGTGTACAGGCACCCGGCGAAGCTGGTCATTACCCGTATATGCCCGATCTCAACGGGCCACGAAAAATGGAAACCTTCGCGATCGCGATGTCACAACGCGGTCATTCGGATGGTGTCATCGAAAAAGTGCTGGGTGCGAATTTCCAGCGCGCGCTCACTGATATCTGGGGTTAGCCGGGCAATGCGTCGAAAAAATTGATCATGCGTTTTTTCATCGCATCATCAGGCAGCCTGCCGTAGCCGGCAAACGCGTTATCGACCATGTGTTCGGCCTTGCTGGTGCCGGGGATCACACAGGTGACACCCGTGTTGGCAATCAAAAACTTGAGAAAAAACTGACCCCAGGTGATGCAGTCAAACTCTTGCGCCCAACGCGGGACTTCAATACCCGCCACCCTCTTGAATACTGCGGCCCTTCGGAACGGCAGATTGATCAGCGTTGCGACGCCCTGGTCGATACACAATGGCAGTAGATCGTTTTCTGCTTCGCGTTCGATCATTGAATAATTGAACTGCAC
Organism: uncultured bacterium; assembly: GCA_965369735.1. Lineage (GTDB taxonomy): Bacteria > Pseudomonadota > Gammaproteobacteria > Steroidobacterales > CBDUSC01 > CBDUSC01. The sequence continues at coordinate 1,342 of CBDUSC010000343.1, read as the reverse complement.
AAAATCCGGTTTGTGCTTTTTTATCATCTCGGCCATGGCCGCGAACATGGTGGTCCGCGAGGTCGTCGCGCCGATATAACGAATCTTGCCCTCTGCCTTCCAGTCCCTCAGTGTTTCCATGTGCGTGTCGGTGTCAACAAGGTTGTGGACCTGCATGAGATCGATGACCTCGGTGCGCATGCGGTTCATGGACTCATGCATCTGATCGATGCCCTCTTCCTTGCCTTCGGCCCATACCTTCGTCGCGTAAAAAATCTTGTCACCCAGATCTTCCTGGTGTAACAGATCACCCACCACCGTTTCCGCGTTTCCATACATGGGTGATGAGTCGATCAATTTCCCACCGTTATCCACCAATGCACGCAAAACATCAGCCAACGGGTTGCGCTCATAAATATTGTCGCTGACGTCAAATACCTGGGCCGTCCCCAGGCCGACTACCGGTATGGTCTTGCCGTTGGACGGGATTTTTCTTTGGCGAATGCTTTCCTTATCCGATGCCCATGCGATGGGTCCCAAACTGGCAGCACTGGCAAGGCCGGTGCTACCAAGCGCCAGTTTCAGGAGTTCACGCCGTGTCATGCGAGACCACATGGTCACTATCCTCGCTATCGTTTTGCAGTTGTTGCGCTTTGCGGCCTTGCGCAAGACCCAGGCCCAGGGATAAAGCGCACCACGCGCCAGCCATCGGTACTGTCGCGGCGGCCAGCCATGTCATGGACAGACCCAGTGTTCGCAACAACCCGTCGATACCGGCGCCTGCAACATCGCCACCGCGATACAGGAATACATCGACGACAGGCTTTGCTTTGTACTTGTCAGACGCCGGAACAACGCTGAACAAGGTTTCACGCGCCGGTCTCGAAATTGCATAGCGTGTTGCCCGATGTAGCGCCTGGAATATTGCCATGACCCCGATAGTAGGCCAGATTGCGAGCACGGTGAATCCCGCCATCGTTACCAGGGGTAAAATTGACAGCGTCCAGCCCACGCCCAAACGACGAATCAGGTGGGTGGTGATAAACATCTGGGTCAGCAAGGTCGCGCTTTGTGCGAGTACATCAAACAAAGCAAAACGAGTGATAAATCCGCTGAAGCTATCGGCGTCCTGGAGCACCAGGGATGCCTGCGTGAAATAAATCAGCGTGTTCGATATTGAGATTAACGGATGCAGCTCCTCTACGTACTGATCCTTGATTGGTCGCGAGTATAGTTGAGTCATAGATCTTGCAAAAAGGGACAACTCCATCTGATGTTCCATTACCTGTAATTTTAGCTCCGGCAGGGCGTATCATATTGATGCCTATACCTACTCCGCCGCCGTGTTTAGCAAGTAGCATCA
>CBDUSC010000342.1:0-2427 GCA_965369735.1 uncultured bacterium | reverse complement strand
GAAATATCGTACCTTCGTAAAACCCCGCATTGACGTATCGCGCGAAATTGCCAATGGTCATGGGCGCGCGCTTTGCATCTAGCTCTACCACGATGTCTCCCATGCTGGTCTCGATCCTGACCTTCGGGTACAGCGGCAGATCGGATATGGCATCCAGGTTCGCGTTTTGTGCCAGAGCAGTTCCCAAACCTGCGGTCCCTGAAACAGCGGTTACGACCACCAGCACCATCGACGACAAAAACCAGCGCTTTGCATTCATTAGTTTGGCTCTGTTGCGAATTCTGCGTTCTTGCGGCCTATGATAATGGCTCAACCCGCGGTCGGGAACCGTTAAGCACGTTCTTTGTTCCCGTCCATGCTCACAACTATGCTCCATGAGGCCTTTTGGTTACCATTGCCGGCCATGGCAGCCAAACAGACCAAAACCCGCTTTGCCCCAAGCCCGACGGGCGATCTGCATGTTGGAAACGTGCGTACGGCGCTGTTCAATTACCTGCTTGCACGCGGGTGCGAGGGGTTATTTGTGCTGCGATCGGAGGATACCGACCGCGAGCGCAGCAGCGAAGCGTCGCTGGCGTCGATATGCCACGATCTTGAATGGCTGGGTCTGAACTGGGACGAAGGCCCCGATACTCACGAGCCCGCGGGTCCATATCGTCAGTCCGAACGAGATGCGATCTACCACGGGCTGTATGAGCAGCTCGGCGAGTCGGGCCAGGTGTATCCTTGCTTTTGCAGCCCGGAAACCCTGGCCGGGACGCGCCGCGAGCAAATGGCTGCCGGCAAGCCGCCACGATATCCCGGTACCTGCGATGGTCTGAGCGATGAGGAGATTGAAAAACGAATCGCGGCAGCCGAGTCGCCGACCCTGAGATTTCGGGTCCCCGGGCGCGGTGCAGTCGAATTCTGCGATCTTGCAAAGGGCCAGCAGCGATTTGCCCTGGCTGATATCGGCGATTTTGTGATACGCCGGGCAAATGGCACGCCGTCGTTTTTCTTCAGCAACGCGGTGGATGATGCGCTGATGGGTATCAGCGACGTGCTGCGCGGCGAGGATCACCTTGCCAATACGCCGCGCCAGATGTTGTTGCTGGATACGTTGAACCTGGACAAGCCTCGATATGGCCACCTCGCACTGGTTGTCGGGGACAAAGGATCGCCATTGTCCAAACGCCAGAACAAGGCGGGCGAGGGCAGCCTTGCAGTGGCTGATCTGCGCGATGCCGGTTATTTGCCACTGGCAATCGTGAATTATCTTGCGCGTCTTGGGACCGTGATACCCAGCAACGATCTGTTGACGCTGGACCAGCTTGCAGGCGAATTCGACGTGGCCCGTCTTGGCCGGTCACCGGCGCAATTCGACAACGTACAGCTCGATCACTGGCAAAAGGAAACGCTGCATGCGATGGATGGCGACGCGATACGCGCATGGATGAACAGCAATGACCAGTTGGCCGGCACCGTGCCGGACGATGATATGGAGGCATTCATCGACACGGTACAAGACAACGTATTGCTACATGCAGATGTCATCGCCTGGTCACACCGCATTTTTGATGAGCTACCGCAGCTCGATGCTGGCTGCGACGAGATTCTGCAAGCAGCCGGCGATGCCTTTTTTGCGACCGCCCTCGAGGTGCTGGACGCAGAACCCGATTACACGGGATTTTTGTCGGGCGTGAAAAGTGTTGCCGGGGTGGGCGGCAAAGCATTGTTCAGGCCGCTTCGCATTGCCATGACCGGTACACCGCAGGGGCCTGAAATGGCAAAATTGTATGATTTGCTGGGGGCCGCGCGTCTGCGCAGGCGCCTGGAGCAGGCCAGGGAAATATGCTCAGGTTCTACAACAGTCTGACCGGGAAAAAAGAGGACTTCGTGCCCCTGGATGACCAGCGGGTGCGCATGTATGTCTGCGGCATCACGGTGTATGACCTGATCCACCTGGGTCATGCCCGCATGTTTATCGTGTTCGACATGATCGTTCGATTTCTGCGGTCGCAGGGCTATGACGTGTGCTACGTCAGGAATATTACGGATATCGATGACAAGATCATCGACCGTGCGGCGCAGAATAACGAACCGGTGGATGAATTGGTCGCACGTATGATCGATGAGTTGCATCAGGACGAACAAAGCCTGGGCCTGTTGCCACCGACACATGAGCCAAGGGCGACACAGACGATGAGCGAAATCCTGGATATGATCGGCAAGTTGATCGAAAACGGCGCCGCATACCAGGGTGACAATGGTGACGTCTATTACGATGTCAGCAGCTTTGAAGCATACGGACAACTATCGGGCAAGAAAACAGCCGATCTCAGGGCTGGTGCGCGTATCGCCCCGGACGCTGCAAAAAACGACCCGCTGGATTTTGTGTTGTGGAAAGCGGAAAAACCCGGTGAACCCGCCTGGGATTCTCCCTGGGGC
>CBDUSC010000341.1:0-2434 GCA_965369735.1 uncultured bacterium | reverse complement strand
TGGCTGGGCCGGGAGCAGCGGCAATCTGCAACCCATCGATTCGAATGACATTCTGCACGCATGGCGCGATTTTGAAGCCAGTTTTTTCGCGGGCGCCCTGCTCTGCCCAAGCCTGCCGTTTCGTCAGTTTCTGATTCGTCACGCTCACTCGATTACCGCTGGAAAACAGCTCTCACTGACGCCATCGGTGGTCATGAGACGTATGACTGCTGTGTCACCGTATCGCCACTGGCATTATTTTGATGCCTATCCACCGGGTCATCTGAAAGCGGTGTATCGCGCGAATGGAATACCATTACCGTGGGGAAACATGCGTATGGTCGTTGACCCGTGTCAGCAATGGGCGGTGTTCCGGATGCTGAGTCACACAGGCAAAAAACCGCATGCGCAGATATCCGTTTTGCAGCGTGAGGATGAAGCACGGTTATATTGCTGCCAGTCGATACGTACCCGGGATGCGGCGGGTAACCGGCATGTGGTGTGCGTGGGTATCGATTTATCCCCTGCGTTGATGTCGCAGGGTCTGGATGCTGCTGCCATTGTCGATGACATCAAGGAGTCCTGCCGGCGTGGTGGCGGATCAGCTGAGATAAAAGGCGATTCCCGCGATCAAATCGTGCGCACGGCAAGGGTCATCAACATTGGCTGGATCGAGGAAGGTTTGAAACAGCCTGCGAACATCATATGCCCGCGCAGCTCAGCCTGTCCCAGGCCAACCGCATGTGTAAAGCTGCCCAGGACCAGACCACGGCCCTGGTTTGAGCAAATCCGGGAAGAAATTATCAATGAGCCTGTTCGATAATAGTCGCTGGTCCGGCACCCTCCGGCTCTCGCACTGTATCCACCATATCCTGCGATTCGGCGCTGGGCGGCGCTGTAAACGGGGTCAATGCGAGCGTCACTGAAAAGTTCAGCATCATACCGATGGCACCAATACCCTGCGGGCTGATGCCTTTTTCAAACAGACCAAATGTCCACGGCTGCATGCCTCCATAAACCGATGCGATGATGTAAAACCCGGTAAAACCAATACCGCTTACCATGCCTGCTACCGCAGGTACTGTCCCTACCCGCTTGCTGAATATGCCGAGTACTATAGCCGGGAAAAAGCTGGAGGCTGCCAGACCGAATGCAAATGCAACCACCTGGCTGACAAACCCTGGTGGATAGATACCGAACAACCCCGCTACGACAACGGCAAGACCAATCACCGTACGCGCCACCAACAGGCGTTGCTCTTCTGTCGCGTCGGGCTTTAATATCCGGTAGTAAATATCGTGAGCCACGCCGGATGAAATCACCAGCAGCAATCCACTCGCAGTAGACAATGCAGCAGCAAGACCACCCGCAGCAATCAACGCAATAATCCATGACGCAAGTTCCGCCATTTCGGGTGTCGCCAGAACAATAATATCTCTGTCGGGGCCCGACAAACCCATTTGCCGCAATGTAATGCGGCCATCCGATCCGTTATCGCCAGCGCTATCTATCCATTGCTGATGACTGCTGCGAATCTGACCCAGCTCAGTAGCGTTCAGTTTACCGTTGCGAAATATTTCATTGTGATCGCCAGCCGCATACAGGACTTTGCCATCACCATCGTCCAGCCAGAGAATCAGGCCGGTGCGTTCCCAATTTTTATACCAGTCCGGCAGAGTCTCCTGTGTCTGCCCGTTCAGGCTATCGATCATGAGATATCGGGCAAACGATGCCGTGGCAGGTGCGGTGAGATACAACAGGGAAATAAACAGCAACGCCCAGAACGCACTCCAGCGTGCGGCGCGCACATTCGGGACGGTATAAAACCGTACGATGACATGCGGCAGACCCGCGGTGCCGACCATGAGCGCCAGCGTGACAAAAAACACGTTGGCCTTGTCCCAGCTACCGACAAAGGCATCGGTGTAACTGTTGAAACCAAGATCTGTCTGAATCTGGTTCAGCTTGTCCAGAAAATAAACAGCATCGCCGCCAGTGTATTCCGGTCGCAGCGTGGCACCCATTGCAACCTGCGGGATTGGAATACCTGTGAGTTTTATGGCAACAGCAATCGCTACGATCAAAAATGCAGTAATCAAAACCCAGTACTGAGCCACCTGGGTCCAGGTAATCCCTTTCATGCCGCCGAGCGTGGCGTAGACAAAAACGATTGCCATGCCGATGACGACGCCAACCGTAATGTCGACTTCGAGAAAGCGGCTGAATACCACCCCTACGCCACGCATCTGGCCTGCGACATAGGTAAAACTGATAAATACCGCGCATACAACCGCAACCACGCGTGCCAGGTTGGAGTCATAGCGATCACCCACGAAATCCGGCACGGTGAAATGGCCGAATTTGCGCAGGTAGGGTGCCAGCAACAATGCCAGCAACACGTAACCACCGGTCCAGCCCATCAGGTATATGCCACCGGCAAAACCCATGATGGATA
>CBDUSC010000340.1:0-2443 GCA_965369735.1 uncultured bacterium | reverse complement strand
CAGCTATCCGGTCGCAAGGTTATTGATTTACACAACGTGAGTCATGCGTTTGGTGACAAACAAATACTCGACAAGCTCAAGCTAAAAATCAGGCGTGGCGATCGTATTGGCATCGTTGGCAACAACGGTGTTGGCAAAAGTACCTTGCTCAATATCATGCTCGGTGAGCTGGAACCGGATGGAGGAACCGTCAAGATTGGCACTAATCTCGATATTGCCTATTTTGACCAGGTACGCCGGGATCTGGATCCGGAAAAAACGGTTGCGGATATCATTGGTGAGGGTCGTGAATACATCACCATGAACGGAAAACAAAAGCATGTTGTTGGATATATGACCGATTTTTTGTTCACGGCCGAGAGAGCCATGTCACCGGTATCCATATTATCCGGTGGCGAGCGGAATCGGGTGGTCCTGGCAAAATTGTTTACGCGGCCCTGTAATTTTCTGGTTCTGGATGAGCCCACCAATGACCTGGACGTGGAAACGCTGGAGGTGCTGGAGGCGAAGTTGAAGGAATTCAGCGGAACACTCATCGCGGTGAGCCATGACCGGTATTTTCTGGATGCCGTGGTCAACAAAATCCTGGTGTTTGAAGATGATGGTGAAGTGGTCGCGCATGCCGGTGGCTATAGCGACTGGGCGAAGCGCGGGCACAAACTCGCGGTGACCGATGATCCGGAAAAAGAAGAAAAATCAACAGGTTACAAGAAGGGCCGTGAGCGCAAAGCGAGCAAGCTTTCGTACAAGTTGCAACGTGAGCTGGATAGACTGCCAAAGAAAATCGACAACCAGGAACAAGCGCTGGCGGCGATCAATGAAAAAATCGCGCATCCCGAATTCTATGTGCAGGATCAGGAAATTGTGCAGGATGTTTTGGCCGAGATGCAGCAAAGCGAAAAAAATCTGGATGCATTGGTGCATCGCTGGACCGAACTCGACGAGCTACGCGAGTCATTTGCGAAATAGTAATCAGCCGGCGGATAGTTTGGCGAGGTTCGCACGGCGTATTTCGATTAACTCCTTGAGACCGGGTTTCTCCCAAAACGCCAGCCAGCGCGGATCCGTCGAGATATCTTCGGGCAGATTGAAATCACCTGCCGTGCCCAGGTAGTAATCCCGACTATCATAAGCCAGCTCCAATAATTCCAGAGCCGTATCCATATCGTTCATTGTTATTGCAATTTCAGCGACCTGTGTCGGGGACATGCCGCCACGGATCGCGAGCTCTTTTGATTCCTGTAGCCAGGGCCGCGCATTTTCCACATCACCTTGTTGCGCATACCACACGGCCCAATACTGGGGCAGCCAGTTTTCGGTACCTGGCATCGTCGCGATTCTCTCCAGGGTGTCTCGCGCGGCAAAAAAATCTCCTTGCCTCAATTGAGACCAAAACAGTTGATCCTGGTTATTTGCCGGGTTCTGACCCAATGCGATTGCACGGTGTGAATAATCCACGGCATCGTCATAATTTTTCGCGGCCACCAGGTATACCGCGTAGTCCCGGGCGTGTACCGCGGCAAGCACATCGAGTTCCATGGCGCGGCGTTCATGTCTTTCAGTGCCCTCCAGATCTAATAGTCGAAGCAGAAAATCACCATAAAAATTATGCATCTCCGGATCGTTTGGAGTGAGTCTCAGTACATGCTGGAACGCTTCTTCTGCTTCGGCCCATTGGCGATGATACGAGTTGGCATTGAACCCTTTCGCGATCAATGCCACGGTGTTGTCCGGATCCAGCGCCAGCGCTCTCTCAATAGCATGGTCCGATTTTTCCATATAGCTTTCGGCGTCGGCCGTACGAAGATAACCGGGTAATAGCCCGTTGGTTTTGGCCAGCGCAGCCCAGGCATCGGCAAAGTTCTCATCCAACGCCACGGCCTGATCGAACAATGCATCGGCTTCTTGCAAATTTGTCGCCCCGCGCAGGGCCAGAACCTGTTTTCCCTTGAGATAGAGTTCATAGGCCTCGAGGTTATCCGTGCTGGGTTTGATAACCGGCACTGACGCCACACCGGTACCCAGGGCGGATGTGAGCTGGGCAACTATGTTTTCTGCGATCTCGGCCTGGATGGCAAATATGTCATCCAGCTCCCGATCATAAGTATCCGACCATAGATGAGAGTCTGTTTTGACCTCGATGAGCTGCGCCGTGATGCGCACCTTGTTACCAGCCTTGCGTACACTGCCTTCGAGTATGTGGTTGACCTTGAGTTGCTCGGCGATCTCCGGGATGGGCGTATTGCTGCCCTTGAAGGAAAAAGATGAGGTGCGCGATGCCACGCGAAGCTCGGTGACTCTTGTCAATGCATTGAGTAGTTCTTCGGAGATGCCATCGCTGAAGTATTCATTGCTGGCATCATCGCTCATATTCTGAAACGGTAGTACGGCTATGGATATCTCGGTGTCAACCGCGGCCGCCGGCGCATCGGTGTCTGCGATG
>CBDUSC010000339.1:0-2450 GCA_965369735.1 uncultured bacterium | reverse complement strand
AGACCAGTAGCTATCGGGATCGATGATGGCAGCCCGTTCTATCCAGTATCCGGCCACTTCATCACCGCCCAGGGTCAGGTACAACACACCCAGGTTTGCCATGTACCCGACGTCATCGGGCGTCATGGCCAGTCCTTTTTTGTACGAGAGCACAGCCTCGTCGAGGCGGCCCATATTGGACCAATAGATATCCCCCTTTATGAAGTGTGGCCACGGTGCACCGGTGTCGATTTTGATCACCTTGTCAAGCTGCGCCAGTGCCTCGTCAAAACGGCCCATCCACGCAAGGTTTTGAGTAAAATTCTGATTAGCGATCATGCTCCTGGGGTCCAGATCCACCGCTATTTGGCCATGGACAGCCGCTTCATCGTGGCGTCCAAGACTTCCCAAAACGCTGGCATACCAACGGTGCCCGTGCACATAATTTGGCGCAAGCTCAAGACTGCGCTTGAACTGTGCCACCGCCGCCGGTAAATTCTTCCGGTACTGCTCCAGCAAACCCAGCGAGGCATAGGCTTCACCGAGTTTTGGATCCAACTGCAGGGCTTTTTGCAAAGCAGCTTCGGCTTGCTCCAGTAGCTCAAAACGATATTGGCCGGTATATCCGAAAGAAAGCTGCTTAGCGTCACCCAGACCCACATAAGCGAGGGCAAAATCATTATCAAGATCAATTGCGCGCTTAAAATGCGCCTCGGCTTGCTCAAATGACTCGAGTCTGCGCTTTGCAAGCTCGCGCTTGCCGAGCAGGTATGATTCATACGCTTCGAGATTTTCCGTCGGTACGATATTGAGCCTTTGCTGTTCGTCGGAACTCAACGCGACACGCAGCGCCTTCGCAACGGTCGTCGATATCTCGGTCTGGATGGCAAAAATATTGACGGCCGTCAACTCACGGTCAAATGTCTGTGCCCACAAATGTTCGTCGGTCGCAGCATCGATCAGCTGCATGTTGATTCGCACCTGGTTGCCTGCACGCTGCACGCCGCCTTCCAGTATGGTGCCGACGCCCAGTTCTTCGCCTATCGTTTTCAGGTTCTTGGTTGTGTCCCGATAATCCATCACCGATGTACGGGAGATGACCTTCAATGAACTGATATGGGCGAGCTGGGTGAGAATATCGTCATGGATACCATCGACAAAAAACGCGTCTTCTTCCTTGAGACTGCGATTGGCAAAGGGAATGACGGCAATGGAAGTCCTGGAGGTGCCGCGGGTGATATCGGTGGTTTGGACGGGCGCAATGTTCGAGCCTGGCTCTATAAAAAGTTCATCAACAATAAAATAGGCCAGCGCAATCACGAGTACGCTGATGACAATGACATTGAGCCTGTTGCCTGACGCCGGGTCAGCGGCCTGATGCTCTGATTGATGCTTTGGCACACCCTCGACGCGCTTGATCCCCTGGGGTGTCAGCTCAAATGCCCAGACAATAATCAGCGCCACGGGCAGACCCGCGATCACCAGAAAAATGAAAACCTGCAAGATCCAGTCCGGGGCCTTGAAGGCGGGCAATATCGTGGAGGCGATTTCAATCAACAGCCAGGCCATCACCGCATAGGCAACGCCCACCTTGAACACATTACGGCGGCGTAGCTCTTTAAAAAACTGGGCGATTCCAGCCATGACAACCCCTTGCACTATGGCAAAGGATAGCACTTTCACGGAAATACAGGCGCAGCCGACCGGCGCTGGCACGCATCATATAGGCAGTTTTTGGTGAGTGATCGGGTCGTCTAGCAGCCGTAGGGATCGCTGCCGGGATCGTCGGAAATGCTCAGCTCGCCATCGAAGTCGATGATGGTGGCATCATGGTCCATGTCGTGAACGCTCTTTTTAGGATTGTCAGCATCGGCCGGTTTTTTCTTCGTGACCAGCCCGTCGTCCGCTGCCGGTTGCACAAGCGGTTTTAGCGCGACCGGCGGTTTCGGCTTGTCTTTTGATCGAAAAAAATTCATGGCAATACTCGTGTTAAAATTCACGGTGTGCGGCTTCAGCTGCCCTCAGTCTTACCATACGGGAATTCACGGGAAATACTGTGTGTTATGTCACGTTTCATCCGTCTCGTAGCGCTTGAACCACGCCATGATGTTGTCAGTCTTGGCAATCATGTTTGATGGCCTGCCGGATATGAAATGCGGGGATCCGGGTATTCGAATCATCACCGTATCGACATCGCGAAGCTTCAGCGCCTGGTAAAATTGCTCTGACTCTGAACTTGGCGTGCGATAGTCGGCTTCACCTGTCATCAACGCTGTGGGTGTAACAACATTGCCTACCAGTGACAGGGGGGAGAGTTTCCAGTATTGCTCCGGGTCATCCCAGGGATCGGCCGAGAACCATGCCATCCGGAAAAACGGATAAAAGTCTGCGGTCAGGGTAAAACTGGTCCAGTTGATCACCGGTTTCGCAACGACCGCCGCACGGAACCGATCGGTCTTGCCGACGATCCA
>CBDUSC010000338.1:0-2472 GCA_965369735.1 uncultured bacterium | reverse complement strand
ATCGATTTCAAGCGCCTGACTTGCTGGACCTGTCACGATGTGCACCAGCTGGTACCGACACGCGCAGCCGGCGAGGCCGCGCACCAGCCAGAAAATCAAGAACCGGTGGTGGATAACTGATGCGTTGTATTCAGAACATGATCGGATGGTTTATGCAAAGTGCTACTGCACCGGGGGCTATGACCGGCCTGTTTTTGTCGCTGGTTTTTGCCTGGATCATGACCACGGCATGGTCGCCAATGGCATTGGCGCAGGAAGCGTTGTCGCAGGATGAGGCCGGTGCCGCGGATGCACTTGAAGGGTACAGTGAAAAGGGTGCCGATACCTGCCTGGGTTGTCACAACAACGAGGACATGTTGTTGATATTCCGCACACCGCACGGGCAGGGCGCCGACCCGGATACACCCTTTGCACATTTGCAATGCGAAAGCTGTCATGGCCCTGGTGGAGATCATGCGGGCAGGCGCGTGGTCGGCGCGGGTCATTTGCCGGTCATGAGTTTCAGTGGTGACGAGGCAGCGCCAACAGAACAGCAAAACGCAGTTTGTCAGGGCTGCCACGTCGATGATATCGGAATGCCCTGGACCGGCAGCATGCATGAGCGCAATGATGTTGCATGCTCGAATTGTCATGAAGTACACAAGAGAGTTGACCTGGTGACGGTACAAAGCAGGCAGGCGGATGTGTGCTTTGATTGTCATAAAAAGCAAAAATCGGAAAGCCACAAACCCCATGGCCATCCAATTGGCGACGGCCGAATGAGTTGTACCGCATGCCATAGCCCCCATCATTCGACTGCGGATTCATTGCTGAAAAAGAATTCGGTCAATGAGCTTTGCTGGAGCTGTCATGCAGAGCTGCGAGGACCGTTCCTGTTCGAGCATCCACCGGCCAGCGAGGATTGCACCTTGTGCCATAACGCGCATGCATCCATACACCCGGCCAATTTGAAACGTCGCGCACCCTTGTTGTGTCAGGCTTGTCATTCGCAAGCGGGTCACCCAAGCATTTCGTTTACTTCTGACAGCCTGGCTGGCGGAAACAATCCGTCTGCATTTGTCGTAAGCGGGAGTTGCCTGAATTGCCACAGCCAGATTCATGGTTCAAATCATCCATCTGGTTCCAAGCTGTCGCGATAGAGATGAGAAAAAAATGTCAATGAGCAATTCAAAAATTCGAATCAACGTCAGAGTCATGGCTCTGATGCTGATCTGCATGCTTATTGTGTTTTCACGCTGGGCGCAATCCGAGGAGGTCGATGACTCGGAATGGTATTGCGATTTGTGCCTGCGTACCGAGGGTTGGGATGTCTTGTTGTCCGGTGGGACCGGCTTTGTGATTGGAGACAGCTTTGATTTTGGTGATTACAACGGGATGGATGAGACAGGTGCTTTTTTCGCCGGTGAGCTGTTTGCCCGTTACTGGAATGATGATGCGTTTTTTGTTCGCCTGGATGCTACCGATATTGGCCTGGATTCACGATCGCTATCGCTCAGGACCGGCAAGCAGGGATCCTATGAATTCCGTGCGGCATACCAGGGCATCCCGCGGAGATTTTTTGATGACACGGTAACGCCGTATAGCAGCGCGGGCAGCCGGTCGCTGGTGTTGCCGCAGGCCTGGGTGCAGGCTGCTACTACAGCAGGCATGAGCTCACTGGACAGCACGCTGCATAAAGTCAAAATAAAACGCGACTGGGACGTGTATCAGTTTGGCGGTTCATACTCGCTGTTGAGCAACTGGGTTTTCGATGCCGATTACCGGCGGCGAGAGCGGGACGGCAGGTCATTATCCAGCGGCAACTTTTTCTTTGACGCTGTCAATTTCGCCAAACCGATCGATGACGCCACCGATGAGTTTGAGATATCAGCCAACTATAGCGCCAGGACCTGGCATATCAGCATGAAATACTGGGGATCCTATTTCGACAATAATATTGACAGCCTGAGCTGGGATAACCCGTTTAACCCACAAACACCGGGTGCGGATACTGGCAGGATGGCGCTGGCGCCGGATAACGATGCGCATCAATTTACGGTGGCCGGCGCAGTGCGGCTGCCAATGAGGACGACCCTGAACGGGCATCTCAGTATCGGCAAAATGGAGCAGGACAAATCGCTGTTGCCCTATACCAGCAATACCCAGATTGCGACAAACCCGTTGCCGAGAACATCTGCAGATACAGAAGTCGATACCACGAGCGTTAGTATCAAAGCCACCTCGGTACCGAGAAAAAAACTGACGGTACAGGGCGAGTATCGTTATAACGAAAGAGACAACGATTCATCGACCGATACCTATGACTATGTGGTAACGGATCTGATCAACTCGGCCAATTCAGTTACCAATATTGCCTACGATTACGAGCGCACCGATGCCAGGTTGCGTGGTGAATACCGGTTTTCAAGCCGTACGCGCCTGCATGGCGGCTACAACTATAAAAAGTATGAACGAAATGCACAGGAAAGAAGT
>CBDUSC010000337.1:0-2503 GCA_965369735.1 uncultured bacterium | reverse complement strand
ATGTAGAGGGTCTGGGAAATGCGCAGGCAGTCGATGCGATACTGGAGCCTGCGTGGGCCGTGTACTCCCTGGCCAGTAACCCGCCAGGTGCGACCATACTGATTGATGGTCATGCAGTGGGCAAAACACCCATGGACGCAGAAATTCTACAGGGCAACCATGAGATCAGCCTGACGCTTGGTGGATACAAGAGCTGGTATGAAGACATAACGGCTGTTGCCGGCGAAGGCACAACATTGCCGCCCGTGATCATGGCGAAATCGGATGGCATGGCGTCGATACGCAGCCAGCCGGGTGGCGCCAGTGTCACCATTGATGGCGTATATCGCGGGCAGACACCATTACGGCTTGCATTGGCGCCTGGCAAGACATATGTGGTGAAAGCCAACAAAGCTGGCTATGAAACCACCAGCCGGCAACTGGCCGTTCGCTCGGGCGAAGATGCGGGTCTGCTGATCAGGATGGCTGCTGTTACCGGCTCGGTGATGATCAGCAGCAATCCCGATGAAGCGGATGTCTTTATCGATGGCCGCCGCCGCGGCACAACGACCATGCGGCTGGAATTACCGGCGACCGTGCAACTGCTCGAGTTTCGCAAACCAGGTTTCGCACCCTATCATGTGCGGGTCACGCCAAGACCCGGCTATGAACAACGGGTCAACGCGGTGTTAAAGACGCTTGAACAAGCCAAATGGGAAGCGATACCGCCGCTGACGACAAACAGCGCGGGACAGGAATTGAAACTGGTGCGCGGCGGACAGTTTCAAATGGGCGCATCAAGACGCGAACCGGGTCGGCGCGCCAACGAAGTGATCCATCCGGTGCAATTGACGCGTGGTTTCTATATTTCGCTCAAAGAAGTGACCAACAAACAGTTCCGTGAGTTTGACGGCAGCCACTCCAGCGGCAAGGTACAGCGTGCCAATATTGATCAGGATAATCACCCGGTGGCCAACGTCAGCTGGGACCAGGCCGCCCGGTATTGCAACTGGCTGAGTGCCAGGGAGAAATTACCGCTGGCATATGTCCAAAAAGATGGTCGGATGGTTGCTGTGCGACCGATGAATACCGGGTATCGCCTGCCAACCGAGGCCGAATGGGCCATGGTCGGGCGTTTTGCAGCGGGCAAAGCCGCGCCGCGCTATGCTTGGGGCGATCAGTTGCCACCACCCAAAGGCAGCGGGAATATTGCGGATGTTGCGGCCAGGCCTGTGGCGAGAAATGTGCTCGATGACTATGACGATGGCTGGACCGCCAGTGCCCCGGTTGGCAGCTTTGATGCAAACCCGATGGGTGTGTTCGATATTGGCGGCAACGTGGCAGAATGGGTGCACGATTACTACGACGTGCCATCACCGGCACTGAAGATAGACCCTATGGGTCCAGTGACCGGTGAGTACCATGTGATACGGGGATCGAGCTGGATGCACGGAACGGTAACGGAACTGAGACTCAGCTATCGGGACTATTCGCAGGAAGCGCGCCCGGATCTCGGCTTTCGTATTGGCCGGTACGTGGAGTAGGGAAAATTTAAAAGCAGGTATTGGATGATGATCGATAAAAAACAGTTTTTTGCGGGTCTCCTGGCGTCGTTGCTGCTGGCGAGCACAGCGCTGCCGGCCCAGGAAGTTGCAAAA
The DNA here is from genome assembly GCA_965369735.1 of uncultured bacterium. Classification (GTDB taxonomy): domain Bacteria; phylum Pseudomonadota; class Gammaproteobacteria; order Steroidobacterales; family CBDUSC01; genus CBDUSC01. The sequence goes on along the minus strand of CBDUSC010000337.1, from coordinate 866 downwards.
GAAGAGGTGCAAAAAGCCGAAGAATCGGCAACCGAGTAGCAGGCTGAGACAAGCAAACAGCAGAAACCCGATGTCGAACGCAATGAAACCTTTGTTCCATCCGAAAACATATCATCGGATAACTCCATTTCGTTTCCGGTTGATATCTGATACAGGGCCCACGCATGAAAAAACATATACCCGTCGAGTTCATGTTCCAGCTTTTTTCGCTGCTGCTAACGGTAATTGTTATTCATGCGATATATGTTTCCGTGATACGCCCCAACGCGGTTGCGATAGAGACGCAGGAGCGGGCGCAACTCGAAGTCGATCCGAGTTACGTTCCAAAGCGATCGGTGTACATCATCATCCAGGACTTTGAGCAGGAGACCTGTTTTATCCTGATGATCTGGGCGATGGCATTGATGGGATACAAAGCTGTACAGGCTGTAAACGAACGCAAACTGTTGGATCAGGATCTGGTACACGTATCGGAAGGTATGAGCATATTGCCTGAGGACACGCGCGAATACGCACGGCCGATCCAGGCCTTACCCGATCAGTTGCAGGGATTGCTACTGCCACGGTCATTGTTGATGGCGCTGAACAGATTTCGCTCTACACGCAACATCCAGGATGTTGCAACCGCGGTGAACTCGGTGTGCGACAGCGAGACAGAAAGACTGGACACAGAACTATCGATGATTCGTTACCTGGCGTGGGCAATTCCGTCGATTGGATTTATTGGCACCGTACGTGGTATTGGCCAGGCCCTGGCATTGGCACATCAGGCGGTGGAAGGCGACATCACCGGTGTTACCGCCAACCTGGGTGTGGCATTCAATTCTACGTTTATCGCGCTGCTGATCAGCATCGTGCTCATGTTT
>CBDUSC010000336.1:0-2509 GCA_965369735.1 uncultured bacterium | reverse complement strand
AGTCGCTTGGTCGTTTGGATGAGGCGGAGGCCAAATTCGAATCGGTGCTTTCGGGCGAACCGGGATATGCTGATGCCCTGGCCTGCTATGCAGAACTCATGGAGTGGCGAGGCGAATACGACAAAGCTGCCCAGCTTCTTGAACCGCATATGGAGCATATAGAAACCAACGCGGTGCTTGCATTGGCATATGCCAGGGTGCAAAAAAGCCTGGGCAGAATCGGTGACGCGCTGGCCGTGCTTGAGCCATTTTACGAGCCAGAAGGTACCAGGCCTCACTGGTATGCGCAGTTATTATTTACCCTGGGCCAGTTGCTGGACGAATCCGGTCAGCACGATCGTGCATTACAGATTATCGATCAAGCCAACTCGCTGGCGACCGTGCAGTATGATCCGGCGCATTTTGAAAAAACCGTATCATCGCTGATACGGTTTTTTACACCCGACCGATTGAAGACCTTGCCACGCAGCGCTGAATCATTGGACAAAGCTGTGTTTATTGTTGGCATGCCTCGTTCCGGCACCAGTCTTGTCGAGCATATACTGGCGGCTCATGGCGACGTAGCCGCGGCCGGTGAGTTGCCCGTTCTGGGTCAGTTGGCTGCAGAGCTCGGTTTCGGGACCGATACATATCCCGAGGTGTTGACCAGGGTAGACGCAAATCAAATGGATGCACTGGTTTCGCGTTATGGGAACGCTTTGCCGGAGGCCGTAGTCGATGCACAGCGTTTTACCGACAAGATGCCATTGAATTTTCAGCATCTTGGCCTGTTGCAGATGTTGTTCCCGGGTGCACGGGTTATTCATTGCAAGCGACACCCGCTCGATGTGTGCGCATCCTGCTATTTCCAGGATTTTGTCGACCCGGCGCTTGCGTTTTCCAGCCGACAGGAGTGGCTGACTCACTATTGGCTGCAATACGATCGATTGGTGCGGCATTGGTCGCAAACCCTGCAGCTCAAAATTTTCGATATTCGTTATGAGGATCTCGTCGCGGATCCGGAGAGGCTGTCACGCGATCTGGTTTCCTTTGCAGATCTGGATTGGGATCCCGCTTGCCTGGAGTTTTACAGAAACCGCAGAATCGTCCATACCGCGAGTCACGCCCAGGTCGACAGGCCGGTTTATGACACCGCCGTGGGTCGTGCGGCGCGTTTGGGTTCAGGTCTTGATATTTTGCGGGCCGGGTTGTCTGATGCGGTCGACGCGTATGAATCAGAAAGAGATAATGACGGTATATGAGCAGTAATAGCGCCAAAGCCAGATTTCTCGACGCTGTCGCGCTGGAGCGTGACGGAAATCTGGAAGATGCTGAAATCATTTGCCGCCAGTTATTGATACAAAATCCCAGGCAAGTACCTATCCTGGTCTTGCTGGGGCGCATATCCAGGCAACAGGGCCGCTACGAAGAGGCAGCTCACCAGTTGACCGCGGCGCAGGCACTGGCGCCGAGCTTTCCGGCTGCAGTCTGGGAGCTGGGGTCGCTTGCGGCGGCGCAAAAGGATTTTGGCGCTGCACGCGGGTATTTTACCCAACTCTCCCAGGTTGAACCGAAGCTCTCCGATGCGCGGTACAACCTCGGTTTTGCGTTGGAAAATCTCGGTCATTACAAGGCTTCAATTGAGAGTTATCGAAAGGCGCTTGAACTTGGCCTGTCCAACCCGCACGAAGCCTGCGTGAGATTGGGGTCGGTATTGTGCATCGAGGGTCGCGAGTCAGAAGCACGCGAGTATTTTGAACGCGCGCTGGAGATCATGCCTGATAATGCCGGTGCCATGTTTGGCCTGGGTCTGGTATTCATGGCCTTTGGTGATTTTGAATCCGCGACTCAATGGCTGCGCAGATCGGTAGCCGCAGACCCTAATTTTATTGATGTATATCAACAGCTTGCACACTCCAAACAGTTCGATGATCCGGATGACCCGGATATCGAGATGATGCTCGAATTGCTGGATTCGCCGGATGTAAACGAGGTGACCACAGAAAAATTGCGCTTTGCGCTGGGCAAAGCATATGACGATTGCGGTCAGTACGATCTTGCGTTCATGCACTACAGCGATGCAAACCGTTTGAAGGTGAAGCGAAAACCCAGGTATTCCCGGGAAAAACATGAGGATCTTGTGGGGCGCCTGGAGAAAGCGTTCAACACCGACTTTCTCGCGAGCGCACCCGCAATTGCCAAAATGGATATCACACCAATATTCATTGTTGGCATGCCGCGATCGGGCACGACGCTTCTCGAGCAAGCCATCAGTTGTCACCCGGAAATCGCCGGCGCGGGTGAAATGAAGTTTATTGCTGAAGTGACGCGTGATCGCATCGATGGTTATCCCGAGAGCGTGGTCGCCCTGGATGAGGCAAGCAAAAAATCCATTGCAGACAAATATCAGTCAGCGCTGCGTGAACGCGCCGGGGAGTCAAAATTTATAACCGACAAGATGCCGTCAAATTTTTTGCACATTGGGTTTTTGCATCTTTTGTTTCCTGAATCGCCAATCATTCACTGCCGT
>CBDUSC010000335.1:0-2510 GCA_965369735.1 uncultured bacterium | reverse complement strand
TGCCAAAAATAGTGTGACGAGGTTCTCAGTTCTGTGAAAAACGTTGAATTTTAACCGTTTTTATCGATCTCTTATGTAAAGATTCACACACCAGGTAGCCGTTGCCGATTTAACATTACACAGCGGCACATAAGAGAGTAAGCGGAATGGGATTGTTTGCATTTTTCAAAAAACGTCCATCGGATGATGAGTCCGAGTCTGGCGTTGTGCCCATTGAACAAATAGCTTCTCCGGAAACACCATCGCCCAAACCGGTTGTTCGCCCAAAACCTGTAATCAAACCGCCCGAGGATCCTTTGGGTTTTCTCGATAACCCTGAGCTCGAAATCGAAGCTGACGGGTTTGATCCATACAATAGTGGCGCGTTTGAAAAAGACGCGGGCTGGCGGAAGGTCGACTGACCGGTCTCGTCCCGGGTAATAATTTACCGGGGCAATTCTTCCAGGGTTTTCTCAAAAGCCGTTTCGAGTTTTTTTGCAAATTGTTGCAAGTCGAATAGCGCCGGTCGCGCATCGTCAATGCGTTTTTTCAGATCCAGTACCTGGTCCGGATTTTTTGCCAGCTCTATGGCTTTTGCAACGTATTCATCAATACCGGAACACGTCAGTTCATCCAGACCCAGTGCCCTGTTTACCGATGCACCCATGCGGCCCAGTATGCGCCCTGACTGCAGCGTCAGAATCGGTACCCCTGCCTGGATAGTTGCGATCGCTGTTGCACCCGCATTGTAATCAATCGTATCGAGGAAAATATCTGCGACAGGCAGTCGCGCGAGATGCGCACTCAGAGGAACGCGCGGTGCAAAAACCAACCGTTCCGGAGCCACACCGGATGACTCGGCTGCGGACAAGAGATTTTTCTCTGCAAGATTATTGGCGCCTGAATAAATCCATATGACACTGTCAGGTATTTCTGCAAGTATGCGCATCCAGGCAGCAAAAGTGTCGGGCGAAATCTTGTACGAATGGTTGAAGCTGCAAAATACAATAGCCTGTTCCGGAAGACCGAGATCACCCCTGCCCGGCGTTACATCAGCAGGAAATTCGGATGCCGGCAAAAAACACCCCGATAATTTAATCACCGATTCTGTGTACTGATCTTCATCCCCCGGCGGTACAACGACATCGTCAGCGATGATGTAGTCAATGAAATCAGCTTGCATGGAATTCAGGTAACCCAACCAGGATATCTGCACCGGTGCCGCACGCAACGCCAGTATTTCCGGTCGTGATCCTTTGGTGTAACCACCAAGGTCAACGAGGATGTCGATTTTGTCCCCGGCGATGATGTTGTACCCGTGCATCGGGTCGGGTGAAAGCAATTCGCGGTACACGTCAACACCGCTTCTTATCAACTGGTTGACCGCATCGTCCTGATGACTCAAGGCATATGCCGTCACATGAAATTTGCCCCGGTCGTGATGTTCAAACAGGCGGTGAACCAGCCCGCCGACCGCATGAGAACAAAAATCCGCAGATATATATGCCAGGCGCATACGCTTGTCCCGCTCTGGCAGATCGTCATTCTGATCGGGTTTTGCCTGGCCTCCTGCCAGCGGTCTTACCGCGTCAGCGATCTGCGCTGCAAAGTAGCCGGCGCAGGCATCGTGGCATTGGCTGGATACTTTGTGAATATTCAACCCGTATGGCGACAAACGCACGCTGCCATGTTGCTTTATATGATCTTGAACCGCCCGGACCAGCAAGTCTGTATCGCTTTTCATATCCGACCAGTCGCAGGCAAATCGCTTGAGATACATCAGCCGGTACCTTGCTTCCAGGTGATCGGGGTCAATCTCCAGCGAACTTCGCAAACTGCTAATCGCGGCCCCGAATTCACCAGCCTGCTCTTCAGTAAAACTCAGATTGAAATGCAGTTGTGCATTGTCAGGATCCAGTTGTAATGCTTCGCCGTAACAACGACGTGCGTCGTCGCTGTGGGAAAGCTGATGATGCAACAGGGCAAGGTTATGCCAGGCATCCACCAGATCGGGTTGCTGCTCGACGGCACGTTGCAGATGCGGCATCGCGTTGTCAAATTGACCGGATGCCTGATACAGCGCGCCGGCCAGATTGTGCAAACCCGCATGCTCGGGGTGCCGGTGCAATGCCTGTTGCAGCAGATGCCAACCCTGCTCGTATTTTCCACGCTCGATCAGGGAGCGCGCTTGCCGCAAACTGGCATCGGGTGTACTCATCGTCTACTGTGCAGCGCCCCTGGTGTATATCAGCTCGCCGGCCAGCCATGTCTGATCCACCCTGACCTGCCAGAGCTCGCTTTTATCTATCTCGAATATGTCGCGATCCAGCACAATGAAATCTGCCCGGAACCCGGGCCCCAGGCTGCCGATATCCTTCTCCTGAAACGCCGCATACGCAGCATCGATCGTAAATGCCTTGAGCGCCTCAGCAACTGTCATCGCCTGCTCCGGGTACCAGCCACCGGCCGGTTTGCCATTGTGATCAGTGCGCGGCACCGCTGAGAAAATACCGAACATCGGATTGGGATTT
>CBDUSC010000334.1:0-2532 GCA_965369735.1 uncultured bacterium | reverse complement strand
TATTGCATTGTTGAACAATGAGATACTGGTTGGTCTGCCCGATACTCGTGCTTTTGTGGGCCGCGGTTCATTGCTGAATTTTGCATTCAACGGTGGTCGCAATATCAACGTCGATTTACAGGGTCCGGATATTGAAGCGCTGATGGACGGCGCGCGTACAGGCATGCAAACCATACAAGGCTTGTTGCCGGGCGCAACGGTCAGACCGATACCGGGTCTGTCGATGTCCGAGCCCGAGTTGCAGGTGATACCGAATGACCGGCGCATCACCCAGGCAGGCCTGGATCAGACCGCAGTTGCCAGTTCGGTGCGTGCGTTCACCGGTGGCTTGTTTGTCGGCGAGTACTTCGACGGCAATGAGCGCATGGATATTATTCTGAGCGGTGGTGACTGGAGCTCGCCCGAATCACTGGCTGCGATGCCGATCTGGACGCCGTCATCCGGTGTGCAAACCCTGGGGTCGCTAGCCGAAATCCGCCGCACCGTGGGACCCAGCCAGCTGAACCGGGTCGATGGCAACCGCACGGTCAGCCTTCAGGTTCGCCCGCCGGAGCAAATGACAGTCGAAGAAGCGTTGGGCATCCTGCGCGAAAAAGCCGGCCCGGTTATTCAAGCCGCGTTACCGCCCGACGCCAGCATCAAGTACCGCGGTAGTGCAGATCGGCTCGAAGCCGCAATGATCGAAATGGCCAAAAACTTTGTGCTGGCGATCATAATTTTGTTCCTGATCATGGCTGCGCTGTTCCGCTCGCCGCGCGACAGTTTGCTGGTGATCATGGTGATGCCGCTTGCCATTGCCGGTGGGATACTCTCATTGCGCGCGCTGAACCTGTTCGCCTACCAGTCGATGGATCTGCTGACGATGATCGGCTTCATTATTCTGCTCGGCCTTGTGGTCAACAACGCGATACTGCTGGTCAGCCAGACCCGACACGGCGAAGCCCGGGGGCTGGACCGAAAAACAGCAGTTGCAGAAGCTGTGCGCATACGGGCACGTCCGGTGTATATGAGCACGCTCACCAGTATTTTCGGCATGCTGCCGTTGATGCTAATCCCGGGTGTGGGATCTGATGTTTATCGTGGTCTTGCAACCGTGATTGTTGGCGGCATGTTTGTCAGCGCGTTATTCACACTGGTGTTGTTGCCGAGTCTGTTGCGACTGGGTGAGTCGCGCAATGCCATTTTGGTTTCATCGGCGACAGCTGACACAAATTGTGAGCCATCGCCATTGCTGGAGGCGCCAGCAAGCGGCGTATGAGGAATGAAAAAATGATCAAGATGATGAAAAAACACGTTTTAGTAGTGACCGCGACTGCTGGTTTGATGCTGATATCGGGTATCGCGCTGGCGCAGCAGCCACAAATGCCACCCGCAACCGTATCGGTCGCGATAGTGATGGAAACAACCATAGTTCCGACCATGCCCATTGCCGGCACCGCGTATAGCCGAAATGATGTGCAGATCACGGCCGGTACCGAGGGCCAGCTCATCACGGTCCTGGAACCAGGCACCTATGTCGAAAAGGGCGATGTGGTCGCGCGTATCGATGATTTGCCGCTAAAGCTGCAGAGAAAAGAGCAGCAAGCGCTGTCGCGTCGCGCGCAGATCAATCTTGAGTACCTGAACAACCTGGTTGAGAGACAGCAAAGTCTGGCTGATACCTATGCCACATCGGTCGATCAGCTCGAACAAACGCGATCCAATCGCGATCTTGCCGAAAATGATCTGGATATCGCGAAATTCCGCATGCAGCAGATCGATGATCAAATGAAACGCGCCGTGATTCGGGCCCCGTTTACCGGCGTGATCACCGAGCGGTTGCGCCGCGAGGGCGAAGATGTCGCGCGTGGCGCCGTACTCGCTCGTATGACCGACACCGAGAATCTCGAAGTGCGTGTCCCGGTGCCGTTGAGTTACGCGGGCAGGGTTTCGATTGGTGACGAGATTCGTATGTTTGGTTTTGAAAGCGAGTTTACGGGCATCATCCGCACGGTTATCCCGTCCAGCGACATACGTTCGCAGACATTCGAAATTCGTGTGGATCTCCCCGCTGACGCATTGCAGGCATGGACCATTGGTCAACTTGTCAGTGCAGCGGTGCCCATGCGTACGACGCGGCAAACGCTGGCCGTGCCGCGTGATGCATTGATTCTTCGACGCGAGGGCACATTCGTATTCCGTATTTCCACAGAGAATATTGCCGAGCGCATCGCCGTCGAACTGGGCGAGAGTGCAGGCGATCTTGTTGCGGTAAATGGCCCGTTGTCCGATGGCGACCGGGTAGCCATCCGCGGTGCAGAAAGCCTGCGCGAAGGTCAGTCGGTCAATATCATCAGCCAGATTGCAGTGGCACAGGTAGGCGGCGATAGCATGAGCACCGCCAACTAAACGGTTGAAAATGGCACGGGTGTCCCTGTGGCACCGGTTCCAGGATCGGGCATCACATGACTGGCGTGGTGCCCGATTTTTTTGCGCCATGATTTGCCACATCATCAAACGGCCAATCGCTCCCTGATGATCTTCATCGCCCGG
>CBDUSC010000333.1:0-2533 GCA_965369735.1 uncultured bacterium | reverse complement strand
GGAGTCGTTGCTGACACTGACCTTTGTCAGCGCCAGCAGATCACAGACGTCCTCCAGCTGCGTACGGCCACACAGATTGTGGGCCTTTGAGCCGGCAGCTGCGACAATTTGCTCGCCCAGCGCAGCTTCTTTCTGTGAGCCCAACACCCAGACCGTGTAACCGTCACCCGCCAGGTGCCGGGCGAGCTCGGCAAAGTATTCGGTGGGCCATTGTTTTGCGTCGCCATATTCGGCACCGGGCATCATTGCAACCGCGGGTACGGTATTGTCCAGGCCAAACTGATCCAACAGGCGTTTCTGGTTTTCGTAATCAACGCTCAATGATGGTTGAGGTATGACGGGTGGCTGTAAGGTATCCCGCCCCTTACCCAGGGCCGCATATCTTTGCACGGTGGTACGTAAAACGGATTTGTCCAGCCTGCGCATGTCATTGATCAAGCCAAAACGCATTTCGCCCCGGTACCCGGTTCTTTTTGGGATACGCGCAAAAAATGGAATCCATGCGGCTTTTGACGAGCGTGGCAATATCAGTGCCTGCCCGTATTTGTGTGACCGCAAATCGCGCGCGATTGCAAGACGCTTTGATAGCGCCAACTCGCCATGCGCGACCGGCAATTCAATACCTTGTCGAATCTCACACATGCGGCTGATCAGCGGCAACGACCAGCTCGCTGCCAGCACATCGATATCGCGATGCGGGTTTTGTGCCTTCAGGATCTTGTATAGCGACTGGGTCATGACCGTGTCACCCACCCACGGCGGGCTCACAACAAGAATCGGGTTATCAGACACAACCAGGCCCGGCGTCAGTCCAGCGCGTCAAAGTACGCGTTGACACCCTGCTCAACCGTGCGGAACTCGCCTTTGTAACCGGCTTTGCGCAGTCGGCCCAGATCGGCTTCGGTAAAACTCTGGTAGCTGTCTTTGAGATCGCCCGGAAATTCTACATATCGAATTTTTCCGGCACTGAGCTTTTTGATAACGGCGTTGGCAACATCATTGAAGGTCTGGCTTTTGCCAGACCCGGCATTGTATACACCGCAAACTGACGGGTTATCAAACAACCACAGATTCATATCGACAATATCATCAACATAAACAAAATCCCGTCGCTGCTCGCCATCCCCATAGCCACCGCTACCGACAAACAATCTTGCTTCGCCATCGGCCAGAATCTGGTTACGGAAATGCCAGGCAACGCTGGCCATCTGGCCCTTGTGCTGTTCGCGTGGCCCATACACGTTGAAATACCGTAAACCTGCAACCTGCGTGCCGATTTCGTGCAACCTGCGCTGCACATATTGATCAAATAACAGCTTGGAGTATCCGTATACGTTCAGCGGCTTTTCATTCTCGGGATTTTCGACAAACTTTTCGCTACCACCATACACGCTGGCAGAAGACGCATATATCATCGGGATTCCCTGTTCCAGGCAAAACCGCAGCAGTTCTTTTGAATATTCAAAGTTATTGCGCATCATGTAGCGACCATCCCACTCTGTAGTAGTGGAACATGCGCCCTGGTGAAATATGGCGTGTATGCGTCGCGGCATGCGTCCATGCTGTATGGATTCAATGAATTCGATATGGTCACGATAGTCTGCGATATTGCAATCGGCAATATTGCGAAACTTGGTTCCGTCCGTGAGATCATCGACAATTGTTATATCGCTTTCGCCGCGCGCGTTGAGCGCCCTGACAAGATTGCTGCCAATAAATCCTGCACCGCCAGTTACGATGATCATGTCTTAGCCCCGATTGTGTTTTTCTTTGTCCAGCAGCGCATCGTAAACATCTTTGTATTCCGCGACCATGCGCTCTGAACCAAAACCTTGCGCCCATTGCCGTCCTGCATCCGACAGACGATCCCGCAATGCGGGATCAGAATACAGTTGCAAAATAGCATCCCTGAGCGCCTCCTCATCGCGTGGTTCAATCATCAAACCATTCTGCCCATCATGGACTATCTCTGGCAATCCGCCGACCCGCGTCGCAATGACAGGCAGCCCTGAATGCATGGCATCGAGAAGAATACCGCCAATACCTTCAATCTGCGACGGGAAGGCAAATACATCAAACCAGGCAAGATAGTCGCCCACGTTATCGACAAAACCCTCAAATACGAGGTTATCCAGTCCTTTGGCTTCACGGCGAAACCATTGTTCATCGGCACCGCTGCCGACAAGCACGAACCGGATATTGGGATGGCTATTGGCCAGAATGCGAGCCACACGAATCAGATACACCTGGCCCTTGGTCGAGTTATCCAGCGCGCCGATGTTACCAATAATGAATTTGCCTGGATATCGCTGCTTCAGTTTTGAAACAAGGTCCGCGTTGGGTTGCAACCCGCTCAGTGCGCTATGAATCACCACCGGCTCAAGAGCCGAATCGAGCTGCCGCATTACCTCAGCCACCGCTTTTGCCACAGTTACAATAGCTGCGGCCCGGCGGTATGCGAGGCGCGTGAACCATCCTGTGCCCGGAGAGTTACTCACCCGGCGCGTCACGACATACGGCGTGCCAGAAAGCA
>CBDUSC010000332.1:0-2580 GCA_965369735.1 uncultured bacterium | reverse complement strand
CGGCCATGCGCTTGGTCAATGTTGTGATCAGCACGCGCTCTTCGCGGGCCACATTGCGGTGAATCTCGGACAACACATCGTCAACCTGGCTGGTCACTGGTCGAATATCCACCACCGGGTCCACCAGGCCGGTGGGCCTGACAAGCTGCTCGACCACCTGGTCTGAGTGTTCATATTCAAAAGGTCTCGGCGTTGCCGATACATAAATGGTCTGCGGCGAGCTGGCTTCGAATTCCTCGAATCTCAATGGTCTGTTGTCCAGGGCGGATGGCAGACGAAAACCGTAATTCACCAGTGTTTCCTTGCGCGACCGGTCACCGCGAGACATACCGCCAAGCTGTGGAATGGTGACATGACTTTCATCCACCACCAGCAAAGCATCCGGCGGCAAATAGTCGAACAGGCACGGCGGTGGTTCGCCCGGCGCCCGGCCCGACAGGTATCGCGAGTAGTTTTCAATACCGGAGCAGTACCCGAGGTGTTCGATCATCTCGACATCAAACATGGTGCGCTGTTCAAGACGTTGTGCCTCGACCAGTTTGTCTGCGTCGCGGAACTCCTTTAAGCGAATCTTGAGCTCATCCTTGATCAGATCGATGGCATTGAGCAACACGCTACGCGCCGTCACGTAGTGTGACTTCGGGAATATCGTCAGCCGCGGCACTTTGCGCAGGACCTCTCCGGTCAACGGGTCAAAAAAGGACAGGTTATCGACTTCCTCGTCGAACAACTCGATGCGCACGGCTTCGCGATCTGAGTCGGCCGGAAACACGTCGATGATTTCGCCGCGTACCCGGTAGGTACCGGGTTTGAGCTCCGTGTCGTTACGGGTGTACTGCATTTCTGCAAGCCGCCTCAAAACCGCTCGCTGATCGATACGCTCCCCGCGCGACAAATGCAGCACCATGGAAAAATAGGTTTCCGGATCCCCCAGCCCATAGATCGCCGACACGGTAGCCACGATGATGACATCCTTGCGCTCGATCAGGGCCTTTGTCGCCGACAAACGCATTTGCTCGATGTGCGAATTGATGGATGCATCCTTTTCTATATAGGTGTCGGATGAAGGCACATAAGCTTCCGGCTGGAAGTAGTCATAGTAGGAAACAAAGTACTCGACGGCGTTGTGCGGAAAAAAGTCGCGCATTTCGCCATATAGCTGGGCCGCCAGGGTCTTGTTGTGCGCCAGTATCAGGGTCGGCCGCTGCAGCGCCTGAATGATATTGGCGACGGTGAATGTCTTGCCCGATCCGGTCACACCCAGCAAAGTCTGCTTCGCCAGACCATCCTCAAGACCTTCGATCAGACCACTGATCGCTTTCGGCTGATCCCCGGCCGGTTTGTACTCGGCGACAAGCTGGAACTGTTCTTTACGAGGGTCTTTCATATGATTTATGGGCGATCTAAGATAACGCGTTTCGCCGCGAACTCCATATCCGCGACACGAAACAACCATTATGCCATTAAAGGACTGATATGAGCGTTGCCCTGTCTAACCGGATTCAGAAAGTAAAGCCGTCGGCCACCATTGCCGTCACGGCGCGTGCTGCAGAGATGCGGGCTGCAGGACATGACGTCATCGGTCTTGGCATAGGCGAACCGGATTTTGATACACCGGATCACATCAAAGAGGCGGCCATGCAGGCCATTCGCGATGGATTTACAAAATACACCGCGGTCGACGGGATAGTCGAACTCAAGGATGCGATTGCAGACAAGTTTCGGCGCGATAACCAACTGGACTATGCGAACAACCAGATCCTGGTGTCATCCGGTGCCAAGCAGACCTTTTACAACATGTGCCAGGCGTATCTGGACCCCGGCGATCAGGCCATCATCCCGACACCGGCATGGGTGTCCTACCCGGATATGGTATTGCTTGCAGACGGAATACCGGTCGAAGTGTTTGCCGGACCCGGTCAGGGCTACAAGATCACTGCAGAGCAGCTCTCCGAAGCGATCACAGACAAAACGAAGCTGCTGGTGCTCAACAGCCCGTGCAACCCCAGCGGTGCGGCTTTTACACGCGCCGAGTTACAAGCACTCGGTGAGGTGCTGGAAAAACACCCGCAAATCATTATCGCTACTGACGATATGTATGAGCATATCTATTGGGCGGACGAACCGTTTACGAGTTTCGCCCAGGCCTGCCCCAATCTCTACGACAGGACATTGACCATCAACGGCGTCTCAAAATGCTATTCCATGACGGGTTGGCGCATCGGTTATGCCGGTGGCCCGGTTGAGTTGATCGCTGCGATGAAAAAAATCCAGGGTCAAAGCACATCAAACCCTGCATCGATATCACAAAAAGCAGCGGTGGCTGCACTGACAGGTGATCAATGTTGTGTTGGTGAAATGACCAACGAGTTCAAGAGTCGGCACGATATTGTTGTTACCACGCTAAACGAAATTCCAGGAATCAATTGTCTGGCTGCCGCCGGAACGTTTTATGCGTTTGCCGATGTAAATGGAGCGATTGAAATGACCGATGGCGTCGAAGATGACAACCAGTTTTGTGAATTCCTGATTGAAAAAGCCGGTGTGGCCGTGGTCCCCGGCTCAGCTTTTGGCGCGCCC
>CBDUSC010000331.1:0-2593 GCA_965369735.1 uncultured bacterium | reverse complement strand
GCCAGCCGGTGATGCGCAAGTGCAATTCGTACATCCGCCAGGAAGCTGCCGCCGCTGACAACAGGCTTATTGGCTGCGACGGGTATTTCAGTCGTCGCGGTCATGAGGAATCTTCGCGGATTGCGCTGGCCGGTGCCACACGTGGATCGAACCAGGTATACAAAAGGTCTACCATCAGATTGAAAACGATGATCAGGGCACCGTAGAAAATCACCACGCCCATCACCAGCGTGTAATCACGATTCAATGCACCCTGCACAAAATGCTGACCCAGACCGGGTATCTGGAAAATCTGTTCTACGACGACGGACCCCGTCACAATTGCCGCCGCGGCTGGACCAAGATAGGACAGCACTGGCAAAAATGCCGGCTTGAGACAATGCCGAACGATCAGCGCGAGCCCGTCGATACCCCGTGCGCGTGCCGCACGCACATACGGGCTTCGCAAGACCTCGATCATGCTGGCCCGTGTCAGCCTGGCAATATAGGCCACCTGCGGCAAGGCAAGCGCAATTACCGGCAAAACAAGATGCGAGGCGCCGTCAAACCCGCCCGCGGGCAACCAGTTCAGCACGATTGCAAACAGCAACACCAGTAACGGTGCCACAACAAAATTCGGTATCGATATGCCGGTCATGGCGAGCGCCATGACGGCAGTGTCCAATAGCCGGCCCTGTCTTGTTGCCGCCACGGTGCCGGCAACCAACCCGGCACACAGCGCAACCAGCAGCGCCAGCCCGCCCAGCCTCAGGGAAACGCTGAACCCGCTGCCGATCAGATCGCTGACGCTTTGATCCAGGTAATACATGGATGGGCCAAAATCACCGCGCACAAGGTTGCCAAGGTAGCGGCCAAATTGCATGAGCAGCGGTTCGTCCAGGTGATATATGCGGCGCAGGTTTTCTTCTACCGATGAGGAAAGGCTGTGCTCGGTATCAAACGGACCACCCGGTGCGATGCGAATCAGGAAAAATGTGATCGCCGTGAGGATGAATAACGTTGGTATCGCCAGCAACGTCCTGTTCAGCACAAGTTTCAACACATCAATCGGAGTCCATGGACAAATAACGCGTGAGTTGAAAATTCATGATGTTATCTACCCAGCCTTTTACGTACGGTTTACTCAATCGCTTTGTGGTGTAGTAATAAAGAGGAATCACCGGCGCATCGTTCAAAAGTACTGTTTCGGCTTTTTGCAACAGCTCGCGTCGTTTTTGCACATCGGTCTCGCGCCCAGCCTGCGCAACAAGATTGTCATACCCGGGATTCGAGTAGCGCGCAAAGTTTGCACCCGAATCGCTCAGGAATACCTCCGCGAAGGTATTGGCGTCATTGTAATCGCCCACCCAGCTGGATCGAAAAACCTCGGTGTTGCCATCACGCATATCCTGCAACAGCACACGAAATTCCTTGTTGATCACAGTGATTTCAGCGCCCAGCGAGTCCTTCCACATGGACGCGACCGCCAATGCAATATTGCGATGACCCTCTCCGGTGTTGTACAAAATCTCCAGTCTGAGCGGGTTGTCTTCAGAAAAACCTGCCGCTGCGTATAGCGCTTGTGCGCGTTCAATTCTTTGTTCCATGCTCAAATCCTGGAACCCGAACACGGATGGCTGATAATTATTGACGCCCGGTGGCACCCAGCTGCTGGCGGGGTACTGACCCGCACCCAGAACGTTGTCCGTGAGGATTTGCCGGTCGATCACCATCGACAAGGCCTGCCGCAAAGCCGGGTTATCTCTCAGTGGCGGGTAGTCCATGTTGAACCCGTAGTAATAGGTGGATAACTGCGGGGATACGTGCAATTCATCAGCGAGATTTTCTGTCACCCACGAAAACTGTGCGCTTGGGCTCGTGTACGTCATATCGAGCTCACCGGCACGATAACGATTGAGCTCGGTCGCCGGATCGGGGATTGTGTGATACACGACTTCTGCAATCGACACTTCATCGGCTGCGTGAAAGTACGGGTTGCGTTGCGCCTGCACGTGCGATCCAACAACGACTTCCGTGAGTACGTATGGCCCGTTCGAGACATGGTGTTCGGGTCGCGCAAATCGATCGCCGTGGCTGGCCAGCGTCGGCCGGTGCAAGGGCGAAGTACTGGGTTGACTCAACACGCCAAGCAAATACGGGGCCGGAGTACCGAGCTCAATCACGAGCGTCAGTTCGTCCAGGGCCGTCACACCCAGGGTATCGATGGCAGCATTGCCCGCTGCGATCGCCGGGGCATTTTTTACGGGTGAAATAATAAACGCATAAACACCGCCGGTATCGGGATCCACCAGCCGGCGGAACGCGAATACGAAGTCAGCCGCTGTTACCCGATCGTCATTTGACCAACGCGCATCGTCACGCACAGAAAAAGTCTATTTCAAGCCATCATCGGAAAGGTCCCATGAGCTGGCAACCCCGGGGATCACCGAGTTGTCCGGCGCCCGCGCGGTCAGTCCTTCATAAATGTCTCGACCGATGGTCAGCGCAGAATCGGAACTCATTCGTTGGGGGTCAAGGGATTCCGGCTCGGTGCCATTGCCCCGATGCAAAACGGTATTCTGCGCGCCGGTAGATACCGCGTCATAATGGCCCG
>CBDUSC010000330.1:0-2602 GCA_965369735.1 uncultured bacterium | reverse complement strand
GCGATCGTAAAACTCGCGGCCACGATCGTAAAAAACGCTGGCCGGGTCCTGAAACATTGAGCTCATGTCCAATGCGCCGGCCTGCGGAATATCCAGGCTGCCGGTGACCGGAGCAGCCATGAACAACAGCATTGCCGCCGCGGTACCTGTGCTTGCCAACCAGTGGTCGCGTAAAAATTCGGCTGGCGATTGTCGTTTCAGGCTTTTTACACGGGCGGTCAGCCGATATCCTTGCTTTGGAATCGTTTCGATGACCCGGGGATTTTCCCGGCTGTCGTCAAACGCTTTGCGTATCTGGGTGATACAGCGGGTCAGGGCCATGTCATGGACCACGCTATTTGGCCAGAGCCGGGCAAACAATTCATGCCGGGTGACTACCTGGCCACTGCGCTCTGCCAGATACATGAGCACTTTCATGACCTGAGGCTCGAGGTGGCGGAATTTGCCCCCACGACTTATGCGACCCAGCGCGGGCTCGATATGCCAGTGGCCCACGCGGATGCTGGTGCTGACGCTCATTACTCCCCTCCGACCGGTCTTTCTGAGGGTGTTAGACGCCTGTTTTGCTGTTTTTCTCCCCAAAAATCGCAGATTTTGGGGTGATATCCGTCTCAGTCCGTATCAGCCTGCCACATAGGGTTGGCCATACGCGATCCAAAATCCGGGAACATGATGTTGAATGCGATGCTGATTCGAATCCCCTCGCTTTGGTTGGCGGGGACCGAGTGTATGAGCCAGGCAGGAAATATCGCCAATGTTCCTTCCAGCACTTGCAAGCTGAACTTGTCCGGGTTGGCGAGATTCTGATCTCGCGCCGGGGGTACGATCAGCCCGGCCTGAGGTCGCGGGTCGTGAAACTCGATGGCATCTGCGCCACCGGAAACCCGAACATAGTAGGCCCCGCTGAGGAAATTATTGGGGTGGTAATGCGCGCGGTGATCAAAGCCCGGCTGGCTGATATTGCCCCAGCAACCGGTGATTTCAAAACGATCATATTCCAGTGTAAGTGATTGGCATATCTCGGTTATCTGCTTGTTGATCAGATCGACCAGGGGTGCGAGCTCCAGCGAACGATGCAGATCCTGACCCGTTTGCCATTGACCGATATCATTCAGATCGGAGTTGCCAGACTTGATATTGTCCAGAAGCGAGCAAATATTTTTGTTTACCGGCTCATAAAAAGACTTTGAAAGTTGTGCTACCCAGACGCTGGTCGGGAACAACCTCAGCTCCGCAGCTTTGTCGACGATATTTGTCATGCGATAAAACGCTGCCAGGCAATTGCACCCCAGCTCATGGTTGCGATGACAAGACTCACAAATACGGCTGCAGAACCCATATCCTTTGCGCGACCTGATAATTCATGCATCTCGCTGCTGACTCTGTCCACCAGATTTTCGATTGCGGAGTTGAGCAACTCGGTAAGCAAAACCAGCAAGAGGCTCGCCACAAGAATTGCGATCTCGATCACATTTTGACCGAGCCACATCGCAACCGGCAATAACAGTACCGACGCAACGCACTCCATGCGAAACCCCTCTTCGTTGCGCCATGCCGCAACAAAGCCCAGCATCGAGTAGCGCGTGGCATGGATCAGCCGCACAAAGCCCTTGTTTTCCGAATTCGCCATATCGTCTCTCTTGCCGATACGGAACCGTATGATACGCATCTGGGGACTCCCGCAAAAGTCGCAGCGGGCACAGAATCTTTAAAATAAGTCAGAAATCGGTTACTGATCGCGAGGATCGGACTGGCTCCGGATCTTGTATGCGCCGCCACGCGAGCCACCGGTGCGCAGCAAGGTCTTGGATGCCTGCTCCAGGTCTTCTTTTTCTTGTATTGAAAAGCACTGCTGACGGGCAATATGCGAGCCCGTTACCCGGCGCATGCGGCAATGTCGCCCTGACTTGTACGCAACAGGCGTTACAACTTCATCAGTGGTTGCCACATCGGCTGAATAATCTGTGCCGGTTGGCGTCTTGCCGCTCGACGCGCAGCCCGTAACAAAACCCAGCATGGCCGCAAGTAAGACACAATAGATGCGGTGGCGAATAGGGTTTCGCATGGAAATCCGGTTTTGTCGAATGTATGAGTTTGCCAATACTAGACCAAACTGCCTACCAGGCAAGTTGCGGCGCACCAGACCGCCAGGGTCATGCGTTGGCTTTTTTGTCATCCAGCAGGGTTTCGTATATAGCCATGGTTTCCGTCGATGGGTCGATCTCCAGCGCAGAGTTCAGCGTACGTTTGCACCGGTTAAAGGTTTCGATGGCTTCTGAGACACGACCCAGATCGCGGAACGCGATCATAAGTTTGCGATACAAATCTTCAGCCACTTCGTCCGCATCGATACCGCGGTGATAAAAGTCGATGGCTTTTCCAGCCTGGTCCGTGCGCGAAAAATGATGACCGACATCGCCAATAAATCGTACAAACCGGATTCTCATTTGCTCCTGTTGCGGGATGGCCCAGGATTCCTGGTTGCCAGACAGGAATGGACCCCTGTATGTCTGCATGATGACTTCGGCGAGCTGCTCGGGTGCGTCGACATCAAAATCATCCGGGTAGCGTATCGCCTGGTTAAAATCCGCAATAGCCTGGT
>CBDUSC010000329.1:0-2620 GCA_965369735.1 uncultured bacterium | reverse complement strand
CAACGCCATGATCGACGCCGTGCAGGAGGACGACGACAAGGACAACGAGTCGCTGGTCAAGCTGCTGCTGCTCGGGCCGGGCGAGTCGGGCAAATCGACGCTGTTTAAACAGATAGTCCAGTTGTACGGCAAGGTGCGTGTGCGGGATACGCGGCCCGATCATCTTGACGCGGTGCTGGCAAAGCTGCAGGAGGCCGGTGCCAGTGTCTCAACTGGCAGCGACTGGATAGAAGTGGACATGAAGGGAAAAAGAGCCAGGGCCGTCGATATCACGACTGCGCCTTATCCCGGGTTTCCTACCGATATGCAGGCGCAGTTTGCCGCATTGAACAGTGTTGCAGAGGGCACCGGCACGATTACAGAAACCATTTTTGAAAACCGCTTTATGCATGTGCTGGAGATGCAACGACTGGGCGCTGATATTCGTCTGCAGGGCAATACCGCGATATCCAAAGGCGTAGAACAACTGACCGCAGCGCCCGTCATGGCGACTGATTTGCGCGCATCCGCCAGCCTCGTGCTCGCGGGCCTCGTATCGAAAGGGGAGACGCGCGTCGAGCGCATCTACCACATCGATCGTGGTTATGAATGCATAGAAGAAAAGCTGCGGCTGCTCGGTGCTGAAATCTGGCGCGAACCCGGTTGATGGCCGCCGGCTGACTCATACCGGGCTATCAGTACAGGGGCCGCTCGATTACCTGGGCGCGAACCTCGAATCCGGTGCCATCGCGTGATCCGGTAATGGCTACTTCGGTGCCGGGTGTCAGCGATGCAACAAGGTTTAGCGCCTCCTGCGAAAAGCGAATCGGCTGTTCGTTGATGTGCGTAATGATATCGCCGGCTCGCAGGCCGGCACGAAACGCGGGGCTGTTTTCCGCAACGCTGTCCAGCCGTATTCCCACCGCAGCTTTTTGCGGATCCCGCAGCTCGCCAGGGGCTAGATTGCTGGGCACCACCCCCAGCCAGCCGCGTATGATCCACCCGTCCTTGATCAGACCGGCGACAATTTCAGTGACAAGATCGACAGGAATTGCAAAGCCGATTCCCTCGGGCAACAAGCTGGGGGACAGCACTGCGGTGTTGATGCCAATGAGTAAACCACCGGCATTGACCAGCGCACCGCCAGAATTGCCAAAGTTGATATCGGCATCGGTTTGTATAAAGTTTTCAAACGTAAAAAGCCCCAGTTGTCCACGACCGGTGGCGCTGACAATCCCGAATGAAACCGAGTGACCGAGACCGAAGGGGTTGCCAATCGCCAGTACCACATCGCCGATTTGCAGCGATGCGGATCTGCCCAGGCGCATCTCGTTCAAACCGGTCAGTGGAATTCTCAGCAATGCGATATCCGTGTCAGGATCTGTCCCAACGACCTCTGCAATGGTAACCCGGCCATCGAAAAGCTGTACCTGGATTTCGCTGGCACCGTCAATGACATGATGATTGGTCACGATGTATCCGTCGCTATCGATAACAACGCCGGATCCCAGGCTGCGCTCGACCCGATCGCGCATACCCGAATCCTGTGTGCTGAACAGCCGTTCTACCGGATAGGGCCTTTCCCGGCGGTTGCTGATGCGTTTGGTATAGATGCTGACGACGGCCGGGCGGGTTGCATTGACTGCTTCCGAGTAGGAGCTTTGCCCCGGAATAGTGGCCGGCAAACCCGGATCCGCGCTTGTCTGACCCGACCCGCGTTTTGGCAGCCAGTCCGGGTTTATGTATACGATTATGAATGCAGCAGCCAGCCCGACCACGGCGGACTGCGACAAAAACACCACAATTCGGGCAATTTTTTTCAGACCCGGAAACTCCAAACAAATGACCAACATTATGGGCAGCTATTGTCAGCCACGTGTATAATGCGCAATCCTTTTCGAGCCCCACAATTCGGGGATTTGCTACGGCTTCAAACAGGGCCGACAAACAAAGGTCAAAGGCCCGCGGGCCGCAATGACAAATCGTCCATTTTTTGGGGCCAACCATTAGGGAGAATGCCAGATGAGCGACGCTGTTGACACCAGCAGACGTCAATTTCTCACGCTTGCGACGTCGGTTACCGGCGCAGTTGGGGTGGCGTTGGCCGCTACTCCGTTCGTGGCATCCTGGAAACCCAGTGCCAGGGCACAGGCGGCGGGCGCACCGGTTGAAATCGATATCAGCAAACTCGAGATTGGCAGCATGCTCAGAGTGGAATGGCGTGGCAACCCCGTTTGGGTACTGCGCCGTACCCAGGCGATGCTGGATACGCTGCCCGCTTTGGACAGCGAACTCCGGGATCCCGATTCCGATGAGCCCCAGCAGCCCGAATATGCAACCAACATCCAAAGATCCATTCGGCCGGAACTGCTCGTCATAGTGGGTCTGTGTACGCATCTGGGTTGTTCACCAACGGCGCACCTTGATGCCGGCGGTGAGTTGGGCGCCGACTGGAAGGGCGGATTCTATTGCCCTTGCCATGGATCCTCATTCGATCTCGCGGGCCGCGTTTTCAAAGGCGTGCCAGCACCGTTGAATATGCCGGTGCCGCCGCACCGGTTTTTGAGCGAGTCCGTGATTCTCGTCGGTGCTGAGACAGGAGCCGCATGATGAGTGGCCAGGTGAACATGCTGATCAGAAA
>CBDUSC010000328.1:0-2676 GCA_965369735.1 uncultured bacterium | reverse complement strand
CTGGTTGGTAACGGTGAAGCCCATGATCTGCGGATCGACATAATCGCCAACCAACTGGGCGGGGGCAACGATGGCGGTGCCATCGCTGATTTCCGCAACCACAAGATCGACGCGGTTATCGACAAGAAAGTCGGCGGCCAGACTGGTGATAGCTGGCTGACCAACTCCGCCGACATCGTAGTTCGCCGTTGCCTGATTGGATATCGTTGTATCGGCACTCGTACCGGCCGCATGAGCGGTCTGCACGAATCCGAACGCCGACAAAGCAATCAGAGCTCCGACGAGTCCTTTGCTATAAGAAATTACCGATTTCATTTCGGTTCTCCTCTATGGTTTACATTTTCAAGACGCAGGAATACTCACGACGCGCCCGGGCTCCTGTAGACCCGAGGCGCCTTCCCCTCTTTAAAGTTTTTCGAACCCTGGCTTTAGCGACCGGGGTTCACGAAACGACCTGTATATTTATTGGAGTACAGCCCGGAAGCGCGCGAAGCCGCGTGCGCCCGACTGCAGGTCATTTCGCATAACCCAGCGAATGTGGGTGTATTCATCCGCACGTGCACGGTGAACTGTGCCGTCGGCATCGACGATTTCCAGTTCATCCGCAGTTGCGTAGGAATTGCCACCATCCACTGAGTAGCTAACATCTGTTCCCGGCCCAAATGCCGAATCAGCCACATACAACATGTGATTCGGTATAGGGTTTGTGATCGCGACGTTCTCCGCCGCTTCTGAGCCGCTGTTTGTGAAGGAAATGGTGTATACCACCTCTTCACCCGGCACGATTTTCGTCACCGCCACCAACTGCGTGGTCTGCTCTCCGTTATCTCCGATGACGACTTGCTCTTTTTCGACAACCGTTTCCACCTGCAGACCGCCGCCGGAATTTGCATCCTGGCCGAAGGCAATACTCAGCATTGCCAGCAGTAGCAAGCCGGTAAGAAACGCTCTTGTTGCGAGATTTTTCATTTCCAACTCCTCAGTCGATCGTCACGCTGAACGCGATTGTTTGTGGCCCGGCAGCCTGATCAAGATTGCCGAGATCTACCCTGACCGCGGGGTTTGCACCACCGATAAATTCGCCCGCATCGGCATCGGGTGCATCGGTCAGGGGGTTACCGTTTAGCGTAATGCTGCCCGGTACATAGGTAGTATTGACGGGGATCAGGTCGCTGAACACTGAATTGGTCGCAGTGCCACTGCCGGTCGCAGTCACAACCACCTGATAGCTGACCTGGGCGCCTGGTACAGGCTCTGTGCCACCAAAGGGATCCAGTACTGTTGCTGTCTTTACCGCGGTAATATTCACATCGCTGACGATATACTCGCCAAACTCCGCATCAGCTCCACCGCTGTTGCCGACCACGGCATCGACACCGCCATCGCCTGCGTTGGGGAATACATCGCCGGGGTTACCGGTGCCGGTGGTGGATGCGGCGCTCATTTCACTGCGCCCTATATCACCATCAACCTGTACACCCGGGATATCGTTCGCGATCAGCATGGTCACCGATCCATCGGGTGCCAGCACCGGGTCGTTGACGCCCGGGTTATACGGGGTGTCTCCGGCTGAGAGGTCGCCGGAGCCAGCGGTATCAAAATAAATGGAGGGTACGGATGGCACGGGATCAAAATCATCACCCGCCAGCGCACTGTCAATGGCCAGGGCAAACGATTCGGTGCCATTACCGATGTTTGTCAGCAAAAATGCCAGGCTTTGATTGACGTCGCCTGCAGATACCGGTGTCTGCGGGCTTTGCAGGGTAACGTCGACATCCAGGATTTCGGCAACGGTAACGGTCAGGGTATTGGAGTTTTGCTGAACCACATTGCCCTGTATTTCGAACTGCACCGTGGCGATGTTATCGATGTCCGTGCCGGCGATCGTTCCGACAGCAAATACTGCCGGGCTCACAATTACACTTGCCGCGATCCATGCCGCGGCGCAAAGCCAACGCTTCATGACATTCCTCTCCTGTCATACAAGTATGGGCAAAACATCGGCAAATCAGTGCTTTACGGAACTTTATTAAACCACCACACTAAATTGCATATGTGCTTGTCCAACGATTTTCCATAATATTTAGGTGCACGCCGGAGCATTGTGAACCGCATCACAAATCCTTGAATTGGTAGGAAAAAAGCTGTGCAGTGACAGCGGGTTCTTGGCCGGTATAATAGCGCCCTTCCACGCGCCGGAAGCGCCGGGCGATGCACCCTGTGACAAGAACAAAAGAGATCATTTGATGACCACGACCAATGAGGGCCTTAGCAGTTGGGTGGAGCAAGTTGCTCAACTCACAAAACCCGATCAGATCTACTGGTGTAACGGTTCCCGGGAAGAATACCGCAATCTCATCGAGCAGATGCTTGAATCGGGAACGCTCAGCCGTCTCAACCAGGATACTTACCCGCGTTGCTATCTGCACCAGTCGGACCCATCAGACGTTGCACGCGTTGAGCATCTCACGTTCGTCTGCACACCCGGGGAAACGGACGCGGGCCCGAACAATAACTGGATGGCACCGGCGGATGCGCACGCAAAAATCGATGCGCTGTTCGATGGCTGCATGCAGGGGCGCACAATGTACGTTATCCCCTACTGCATGGGCCCCATAGATTCCCCTCTGTCGCGTTGCGGCGTCGAGATCACCGACAGCGCCTATGTGGTTGCCA
>CBDUSC010000327.1:0-2683 GCA_965369735.1 uncultured bacterium | reverse complement strand
CGCATGACTGCGCAGCTTGAAGCGCAGCAGCGCACGATTGCTCAGCTCACATCGCGTTATGACGCCATCGCGCATCGTTTGTCATCCACGCTGGATATCATCGGAGACAAGCTGGCGCAAAGTCGCAGTAGCCCGGGTGCACCCGGATGGAGTGTTTTGGGCTTGTTATTGCTGCTACTGGTGCTGGCCGGCGTCACAATCGTCGACAACCGAAATCGATTCAGCGAGCTTGAAGACCGTATCGGCGCGCTGGGTAATCTCGTGGCGTCCGGTGCGACACGCAGCTCGCTGGAGTCGCGTTTCGGTGCCAAAAGTCCGGCAACGGGCAGCACAACTGCTGCCACGACACCGCAAGCTGTCGAAGCGTTGATGTGGGGCATCAACCGCAACGCGATTTATCCATACGGTGAGACACCGTTGAACCGCGTCCGCCTGGAGTCGTTGCGCGGTTTGCTGGCCAGGCTGAAAACCCTCGGTGTGAGCGGGACGCTGGAAGTCGCAGTGTATTCCGGAAATTTTTGCCTCAGCCAGACCTCCGTCGGCTATGCGCTGGCAGCACCGGGAACAGCCGTGCTGCAGTGCGAGCTGATTGGAAACCCGATACGCGATTCTGCAATCGTCAACGGGCCGGCCTATGCGGACTTTCTATCGCGACGGGGGGGTAGCAGCATAAAAGTCATCATCATGCCGCCATCACCACAAGCGCCTATTGACAGGCAACGTATCCCCGGCGGCGACCTCACTGCGGGCCAATGGAACCGGGTTGCCACCACCAATAACCGGATCCAGTACACACTGACCGCGGATCGCTGAGATCATGTCGCAGCAGCGCTGGTTAATCTATGGCGCAAACGGATATACCGGGCGCCTGATATCGCAACACTGCGCGAATATTGGTATACCGGTGCTCGGCGGCAGATCACGCGAGTCTGTTGCAGGCCTTGCAGACGAGCTCGGCTACGATCATGTCATATCCGCAGTTGACGACGCAGCCGCAATGGATGAAGCGGTGCGGGGGTGTGCGCTGGTGCTCAATTGCGCAGGCCCGTTTTCTGCTACCGCAAGACCCGTGATCGATGCCTGCCTTCGAAATCGCGCGCACTATCTGGATATCACGGGCGAAATCGACGTATTCGAGCATGCACACGGTTTGTCGCAAGCCGCGCACGACGCGGGCATCATTTTGTGCCCGGGTGTGGGATTCGATGTTGTTCCCACTGATTGTGTGGCGGCGCGTCTGTCAATATTGATGCCCGATGCGCAGTACCTGCGCCTGGGGTTCGATTCAAAATCAGGTCCCAGCCAGGGCACTGCCAAAACACAAATCGAGGGCATTGCGGGTGGGTGCAAGGTGCGCAGGGATGGCAGAATCGTCACGGTGCCGCTGGCGCACAAGGTGCGACAAATCAATTTCAGCGGAGATGAAGAAAAGTGCGCAATGACCATACCCTGGGGCGATGTGTCTACCGCCTGGTACACCACCGGGATACCCAATATCGAAACCTACCTGGCGGTGTCGCCGCGTATGGCAAAGCGCGCCAGACGCATGAACTTCATGCGGTCTGTTTTGGGTCTTGCTGTGGTGCAGGCCTGGATGAAACGGCAGGTAGAGAAAAAAGTGCGCGGGCCGGATGCCGCGCGTCGTGCGGCTACGCCGACGTTTATCTGGGGCGAAGTGGAAAATCCGGGTGGCGAATTGTTGAGCGCTCGCATCAAAGTAGCAAACGGGTATGATGTCACTGTGAACGCCGCGCTGGGCATAGTGCGGCGTTTGCTTGATGATGCTCCGCCAGGTGCGGCGGTTACGCCATCGCAAATCATGGGTTGGGAGTACATCACCACACTGCCGGGTTCCGGCGATCTGATAACAAGCTGATTCACAACAGCAGCAATACCGGACGGTCATGACTGATTTCGTACCGCCCCTGTGGCTGAAAAACGGGCATATCCAGTCGATGCTGACCAGCAGTTCGCTGCGTCGGCTCGGTGCGTCGCGGCGTGCCCGCGCCATTCTGGCCGCGGTACACAGCATGATTCTCGATTGCGGCGATGGGGTACGGCTTGAAGGCTTGTACTCGGCACAGCCATCCGCGAAGCCACCGCTGGTGGTCATGATTCACGGCTGGGAGGGCAGCGGCGAGTCGGTGTACCTTTTGTCTGCCGGCGCGTACCTGTTCGATCATGGCTACGATGTTTTGCGACTGCATCTGCGCGATCATGGCGATACTCATCATCTCAACAGGGATCTGTTCCATTCTTGCCGGATTGTCGAGGTGGTCGGCGCGGTCAAACGAATTCAGGATCTGTTCCCTGAGCGGCGGTTGCTGCTGGCGGGTTTTTCACTGGGCGCAAATTTTGCTTTGCGTGTTGCGGCGCGAGCGCCTGCGGCCGGCATTCGCATCGAACGCGTCGTTGCTGTGTGCCCGGTGCTGGATCCAAATATCACGATGGAGGTGCTGGACAAAGGCTGGTTCGGATACCACGATTATTTTGTTATCAAATGGCGGCGATCGCTGCTCAAAAAACAAAAGTGTTTTCCTGAGAAATATGACTTCAAAATGCTACCCAGGATGCGGCGGCTATATGACATGACGGATCACTTTGTACGGCATTATTCGGAATTCCCGGATAGCAAAACCTATTTCGATGGCTATGCGATCACCGGTGATGTGCTTGAGCATCT
>CBDUSC010000326.1:0-2706 GCA_965369735.1 uncultured bacterium | reverse complement strand
TTGCAGACCCATTAGAGCAACGACTTCCGGCATTTCCTCAAACAACGCATTGTCAATATTCAAATCTCCCACAAGCCGCAATGGTTGTGCAAACGGGTAGATTTTGCCGGTCATTCTCGCGGTTCCACCAGACGCGCTTAATTCAACCTCGATATCGGCACCTGCATCGGCCTCCCAGCTCGCCAGTTTGCCAATATGCAGCTTGTGGATAACAGCGGTTTGTTTTGCAATCGGCGTGTCAAATACAATGGAAACGTTTTCGAATTCCACGGGACCAAAACCAATTTTCCAACCGGCCGCTTCGGTTTCCTTTGCCTGCTCCGCTTGATCGGGTATTTCCAGACCGGCAATGATTGTACGGCCGTTCTCGTCTATATGAACATCGATGAGTGCATCTTTCAGTGTGAACTCGCCCAGGCTGATTCGCTTGTCAAACAGGGGCAGCCAGTTTATCCATACATTGCTATCACCTATTTCCAGAAGTTTGGATTCATCGACACCTGCATTGGCATAGTCGACGACAATCCGGCCGGTGAACGGGTTGAAGTCGATATCGTCGATCTCGAATTCGGTTCCGATGTTTTTGCGCATCCAGTCCTCGGCCGTCCATTCCATGGCAATGGGTATTGCCAGCAGGATCGCGCCGAACAAAACACCGGCGATAACCAGCAGCCATAGCAGCATGTGCCCCGACTGGTGTGAATGGTGCGTGCCGAATAGGGTCATCGGAAAATTCTGTATTGCCGTGCTAAGGTTGGTAGACAGGAACCCGGGGGAGCAGTTCTGTTGCGGATCCGGGGCAGATTACATATTTTAAAAATAATAGTCCAAAAATCAGGGCGCGGTGGAGACCGGGGAGGTTGTCATGGAAGCTCAAGGCTTGATCGGATATCTGGTCATCGGCGGGCTGGCAGGCTGGCTGGCCGGTAACATCATGAAGGGCAAGGGTTTTGGTCTTTTCGGCAATATCGTTGTCGGTATTGTGGGTGCATTCCTGGGTGGTTTTATTTTCTCGGCGCTGGGTTTGTCTGCCTATGGTTTTATCGGTGGCCTGATCATGGCGACCGTCGGTGCGGTGGCCTTGTTGTTTATCGTCAGCCTGTTCAAGAAATAGAGCGCGAACGAGGCAATATGATTGGCAAGGAATCTGGTGCTTTTACGGCTTTTTTTGTTGCCTTGTTACTGGCTGGTTGCGCGACCGCGACAGAACCCGAGACCAGGACCGAGATAATAGCCTTTGCACCGCCGGTACCCGAGCAGACAAAAACGGGTCAGTGTAGCGGCCCGTCTCAAATCGTTGGCCGCAGCGATGCACGGCAGTGCATGGTTGGGCATCATATCTACGATCCCTGTGTGCAGTCTGCGGGCAAGCTGGTGTGCGGGGCAACACCCTGGTCGTCTGACAAGAGCTTTGTTATCGATGCAGGAGTGCCACCGATTGAGCCGCCCCGTGTGGATCCAGGTGGGGTGATAGCGATGGAGCTCGAGGACGGGGCGCGTTGTGTTGCCGTGGGCGGCGATACCATCGATTTCGATGGTCAGATCGTCAACTACCGTTGCGATGCCGGTCAGGCTACGGAGCGTGTTGTGTTGGGCCACCCGGTCAAAGCAAAAATCTGGATGGCTGATTACGCAAAACTCGGGCATAACGCCAATGGCTATTTTGTGCACGAACGAAAAGCGATAGCGGTGCGGCGTGTCTGGCGCTGATAGATGAACAACGATGCAAAAGCTGCGCCTCTTTCGCAGATCGACCAGGCGCTGGTTCCTGTGTTCATGGAATTTGGCGCCGCGGTTCATGCGGGTCAGTGCCTGGAGTCGGCATTGCAGCTCCTGATGGGGCTGGTCAGCAAATACGACAAGGCGGAGTTTTCCGGTAAATCGAGCGAACGACTCGATAAACGCAATATTGCCAGAACGCTGGGCGAGCTGTTTGGCGCACTAAAATCGCATGAATACTTCACGCCAGCTGAGAAAAAAATCGTACACAAAGCGATCTACCTGAGAAATCTGCTGGTGCACAGTTATATGGTGGACCGCGCGGAATCGCTGATCGGCCCGGAAAAACGAAAAGATCTGATCGAGGATATTCGTGGCAAGCGAAACACCATCAGGAAAGCAAATGAGATCATCGATGAAATGATCAATCGATATTTGCAGGAATACGATACCAGCCTCGAGGACTTGCAGGAACAGTGGCAACCACACCTGGGTTCGGATGAAGAATTGCCGGATGACTTTTACGAATAATCTGACGCAAGTGCGGTCATATAGTCATATTTCATGTTCAGGAGATCATCGATGAACAGAATTGTGGCTAGTGTAACCGCCCCGATTTCGGTTTTGGCGGCGGTAACGCTTTTGGCCGGCTGCGGGCCGTTTGATTCGAATGGAGTCGATCTGGAGGCACAGCGCGAGGAGATTCTCGAAACCGATCGCGCGTTCTCACGCATGGCAGCGGATGAAAGCACGGCAGAAGCATTTTGTCATTACATGAACGATGACACCTTGTTGGCGCCATCCAGCGGTGACTTTATCCGTGGCCGGTTTCAGGCCTGCGACGCCATGCGCGCGTCGGTGGGTCTGGTCCTGGACTGGAAACCACTGGATGCAATCGTTGCCGGTAACGGTGATTTCGGATTTTCCTGGGGCACCTATGTGGCGAGTGCCGATGACCATGGAAATCTCATAGAAACCGCGCGGGGC
>CBDUSC010000325.1:0-2718 GCA_965369735.1 uncultured bacterium | reverse complement strand
CGCGGCTGGAACCACAAACGGATTGTGATTATCGGTGCCGGCAAGTGGGCGGAAAAAGTTTTGCGCACCATTCATAGCTCCGATTGGAGTGGTCTTGATGTCGTGTGCATGCTCGATCATCGCAATGAATTACATGGGCGTATCCTGAATGGTGTGCCGGTCAGAGGCGGATATGAACTATTGCGCAAAACGATATCCGATGATGCCATCGACGAAGTCTGGATATGCCTGCCACTGAGTTCATCGCGCGACCCGGATACAGATTTCCTGAACAAGGTTCGCGAAATTCTCAGGAATAACACCGTAACTCAAAGGCTGGTGCCGAATTTTGAAGAGTCGTGGCTGATGAACAGGGCGATCATCGATATCCTGGGTTTGCCTGTTGTCAATTTGAACGCATCACCCATGCGCGGCATAAACCAGTTGATAAAGGACGTGGAAGACAAGATCCTTGCTGCGGTTATTCTTGTGATGGTCAGCCCGTTGATGCTGGCGATTGCGACGATTCTCAAAATCACATCACCGGGTCCCATCCTGTTCAAGCAGATGCGGCATGGTTGGGATGGCAGACCCATAAAGGTATACAAATTCAGAACCATGAAGGCGCACGAGGAAACGACGGATGGGGTAACCCAGGCCAGATACAACGATCCGCGTGTTACGACCTTCGGGCGTTTTCTTCGCAGTACCAGCCTCGATGAGCTGCCGCAGTTTTACAATGTATTACAGGGAAAAATGTCCGTCGTAGGGCCGAGACCGCATGCAATCGCTCACAACGAGTATTACATGGACCAGATCGATTCCTACATGCAGCGTCACAAGGTGAAACCAGGTATCACGGGCTGGGCCCAGGTCAATGGATGGCGCGGCGAAACCGAAACGCTGGACAAAATGAAAAGAAGAGTCGAGCACGACCTCTACTATATCGAGAACTGGTCATTCTGGTTTGATATCAAAATCATCTTTCTTACCCTGGTCAAGGGATTCGCGAATCGGAACGCGTACTAGCGATTGTCATGATCGAACTGTCGGTCATTCTTGACCAGGCAACGCTGTTCCTGGATCGCCAAACTATCCCATTTGATGATGCAGGGTCGGCTGTGGCCGGCGCCAGTGTGCTGGTTACCGGGGCCGCAGGCAGTGTTGGCTCGGCAATCACCCAAAGACTGCTGCAGGCGGGCGCCAAAACCATCGTTGCTGTTGACAGTTCAGAAACCGCGCTGATCCGATTGGAACGCACTATTCAGCCGGTAGCTGCCAGGCAAACCCCCAGGCAAACCCCCGGGCAAACCCCCAGACAAACAATCAGCGGCATTCACTATGTGCTGACCGACGTGCTGGACAGCGATCACCTGGCTTCTGTTCTGGAAAAGTACAGCGTCGACCTCGTCTATCATGCGGCTGCGTACAAACATCTGCCGCTGGTACAAAAAAATGTCCCCGCTGCAATCAGAAACAATGTCTTTACGACCTGGTCTGTCATCCAGGCATGTGTAAGCCGGAATACGCGCAGCCTGATTTTTGTCTCCAGCGACAAAGCGGTAAAACCCGCAAGCGTGCTGGGTTGCACAAAACGACTGGGGGAAATCCTGGTAGCCAGGGAGGCTGATCGCAAGCACTGGGGGTCGATTCGCTTTGGGAATGTTTTCGGATCATCCGGCTCCGTGGTGCAGGTTTTCCTGGATCGGTTGAATGCGGGCAAGAAACTGATGTTGAGTCACTCGCGTGCGGAGCGATATTTTATTCTGGACAGCGAGGTTGCCGGTCTCGCGGTATTGGCTGCCGCATCAGAGCTCGCGGGAGACGTGCTTGTTTGTGACACGGGTCCACCGCTGGGAATTGCCGAGCTGGCAAAAAGAATGATCGAGTACGCAGGCACCCCCGCCGGTAATGATGACCCGCTTGAAGTTACCGGCTGCACGGAGGGCGAAAAAATCAGCGAAGAGCTGTATGACCCCGACAATACGGTGGCGACCAGCCAACCGAACATAATGCGCGAGTCAGTTGATGTGGGCCGATTGTGCGATGGGGGCGACGTGTCGCGCCTGGTTGATGCATGTAGAATTCAGGATACTGATGCGATTGCTGGCATAATCACGGACATAAAATGCGAAATCTGAACCAGAAAAAAATACTCGTAACCG
The DNA here is from genome assembly GCA_965369735.1 of uncultured bacterium. Classification (GTDB taxonomy): domain Bacteria; phylum Pseudomonadota; class Gammaproteobacteria; order Steroidobacterales; family CBDUSC01; genus CBDUSC01. The sequence continues at coordinate 574 of CBDUSC010000325.1, read as the reverse complement.
GTGGCGCCGGCTTCCTGGGCTCACATTTATGCAAGAAATTGCTTGATGACGGGCATGACGTGCTGTGTGTGGATAATTTTTTCACAGGATCCAAGGACAATGTTGTTGAGCTGATATCCAATCCACATTTCGAGCTGATGCGTCATGATGTGACCTTTCCTCTGTATGTCGAGGTCGATGAGATTTACAACCTGGCCTGTCCCGCATCTCCTGTTCATTACCAGTTCGACCCGGTGCAAACCACCAAGACCAGCGTACACGGCGCCATAAACATGCTGGGTCTGGCGAAACGGCTCAAGGCGAAAATATTCCAGGCGTCGACCAGTGAAGTGTATGGCGATCCGGAGGTACACCCGCAAACAGAAGATTACTGGGGGCATGTCAATCCAACGGGGTTTCGTGCCTGTTACGACGAAGGCAAGCGCTGTGCCGAAACACTGTTTTTTGATTACTACCGTCAGCACAATCTCGACATAAAGGTGGCAAGGATTTTCAACACCTATGGACCGCACATGCACCCGAACGATGGCCGTGTGGTGTCTAATTTTATTGTACAAGCTTTAAAAGGCGAAGA
>CBDUSC010000324.1:0-2722 GCA_965369735.1 uncultured bacterium | reverse complement strand
AGGCGGGCTCGTTATTGCTGTCCGAATCGTTTCCCAGGGGGGTCGCTTCATCATCGAGAAGAATCGGGATGCCATCGCGCACCGGGTAGGCGATACGCTCGGCCCGGCAAATCAGCCTTTGCCGATCCGGCTCATACTCAAGCTTCCCCTTGCACACCGGGCAGACTATTATGTCGAGTAATTTTTTATCCATTTACAACAACTTATAGGTTTTTATTAAAAAACACATCAACTTCTGGATTGAGTCACCAGCCGCTCCAGCACTGAGTCCACCGCGGTCGCCGCCGATTCCGACAACGCGACATCTACCGGCAAATACCACAGATTATCGTCCCCAGTCCATTCAGCTTGCCATTTTACGGCATCCTTTTCCGTAATAATCACCGGCAAGCCATCAGAAAAGGAAACGCCCTTCCCGGTCAAAGCCGCATGATCTGGCAGCGGGTGTTCGATGACCTGGAGCCCATTGTCACGCAGCAGATCAAAAAACCGCATTGGGTTACCGATTCCGGCGACAGCATGGACACGATGGCCCGAAAATTCCGACAATGATTTGCGACCCTGGTCACCAAGATTGACAAGCTCACCTGGCATCAATGAAAACCTTTGTGCGTCCAGGTAATCCCAGCCATCGCCATTTATCAGGATCAAATCGACACTTTCAAGCCGCGCACCCGGCTCGCGCAAGGGTCCTGCTGGAAGGCATATGCCATTGCCCAGACCCCGGTGCCCGTCTACGACCACCACTTCCACATCCCGTTTCAAAGCGTAATGCTGCAATCCATCGTCGCATATGATCACCGTACAGCCGATATCGACCAGGCGATTGGCCGCCTCCAGCCGGTTGCCGGATACGACCACCGGGCAGTGCGTACGCTTTTTGACAAGAACAGGTTCATCACCACCTGTCGCTGCATCCGTATCGCGTTTTAGCTCAAGCAAACCCTTGCTTTTCCGAGCATAGCCGCGGCTTGCGACACCAGGTTTTTGTCCCATGCGTTGCAAACGCTGGCACAACTCGATCACGATTGGCGTCTTTCCGGTGCCACCAATATTGATGTTGCCAACAACGATCACCGGTACCCCGGGGTGCCGTGATTTCAGGACACCAATGGCATAGAGAGCCCGCCGCATTGCAGCCAACACCAGGAAAACACCGGTCAGCGGCAACAGCAACCAAAACAACAGCGAGTTGCCGTACCAGAGACGATCAAGTTTGTGCGACATAGCCCGTCATATTCGCAATAAATTCAATCGGAATCGGGCTCATGAAACTGCATGCGATGCAACGCTGCGTAGTGGCCATTATTTTTCATGAGTTCATGGTGGGTTCCGAATTCAACCATGCGGCCCTTATCCAGCACCACGATGCGATCCGCATTTTCTACGGTAGACAGTCTGTGTGCGATTACCAGGGTGGTTCGATTCTGCATCAGCTGATCGAGTGCCCGCTGGATATGTCGCTCTGATTCTGTGTCCAGCGCTGAGGTCGCTTCATCCAGGATCAGGATCGGGGCGTTCTTGAGTAATGCACGTGCGATGGCGATGCGTTGTCGCTGCCCGCCTGAGAGTAACAGCCCCCGCTCGCCAACCAGGGTATCCAGACGATCTGGCAACGACTGCGCAAACTCGCTGACATGCGCCGCATCAGCGGCTTTCTCGATCTCATTTTCACTGTGTTCGCCAAGACCGCCATACGATATATTGTTGCGGATTGTGTCGTCGAACAGTATGACTTCCTGGCTGACCAGACTGATCTGTTCGCGCAGGCTGCCTATCTCGTAATCGCGGATATCATGCCCATCGAGTAAAATGGATCCTTCACTGGCATCGTAAAATCGTGGCAACAGGCTGATCAGTGTCGACTTGCCGCTGCCGGAGCGGCCAACAATAGCGAGGGTCTGGCCGGCGGGTATTTCCAGCGTAATATCATTCAGCACGGCTCCTTTTTTATCGCTGTAGGAAAAACTCAGACCCTGGTATGCGACATGACCATCAGCACGTCCCTCAAAAATACGCGCCCCACCCTCGTTTTCGTTATCCTCATCGAGCAATTCGAATATGCTTTGACCAGCCGCAATACCCGCCTGCAATTGTGAATTGACATTCGTCAGTTTTTTCAGCGGCGCCATCATGAACAGCATCGCGCCCAGGAACACGCCAAAATCACCTGGCGTCAGTACATTTTTTGCACCTGGAGTCAGATAAGTGTTGGTCGCGACGTAAATGACACTGGCGATACCAATACCCGCCAGTATTTGTATCACCGGCACACTCGCAGCTTTTGTGAATACGAGCTTCATATTCATGCGGCGGTTGTGCTCGTTGACTTTGCCGAACTGCTTTTTTTCGTATTCCTGACCGTTGAATACCTTTACCACCTTGCTGGATTCAAGCGCCTGTTTGGTAATATGAGTAACATCACCCATGCTGTTCTGGATACTGAGACTGTAGGCGCGAAATTTGAAACTCAGGTATCGCATGAGCCACCCGATTGCCGGACCCATTACCAGCACAAACAACGTCAGGAACCAGTCAACCCACAGCATAAGCGCCACAAAAAAGATTACCTTCAGGGAATCTTCGATCATGGTCCGGGCAACCGTGGTGGTGGTGTTTGCAACCTGTTCAATGTTGTAAGTCAGTTTTGACAACATCGTACCCGCTGAATGATGGTCATAGTATGCCGTGGGCAGGTACAGGAATTTCTCGAAAACTTCCT
>CBDUSC010000323.1:0-2732 GCA_965369735.1 uncultured bacterium | reverse complement strand
CGATTATGATCTGAATTTGCGCTATCAGCCCAGCTACGACCATAGCTTCTATTTCATAGCAAGTTTTATTGATGACCATCTTCGTCATCACTCAGACGTATGCGCGTCTTGAGCTTTTGCCAAAAGCCTGCCTTTTCATCACCAATGGGATGAGCCAGCAAGAATTCGAGCACGATTTCGTTAAACCGCTCGGTCTGATCAATATGGCTCGCATGACGGCTGCCTTCCAGAATTTCCAGACGCGCATTGGGCAGTTCAGCAACATACGCCTGCTTGTCTTCCAGGCTGATGTAGTCCTTCTCCGCAGCGAGTATCAGCATGGGCATATTCAGGCCCCCGATCCATTCCTGCACCGACCAGCCCTTTAACGCATTTACCGCCGCAACATACATATCCGGATCATTTTTTCCATGCCTGGCGATCATCTTTTGGCGCAAATGAGCCTGATCGGCGCCAGGAAACAGCTTTTTTGCCACCAGCCGGGCCATTCGCTCCATACCGACGATCCTGGCCATCATTATCCGGGCCAGTACAAACAGGTGTTTGCGCCAGTGATCGAGCACAAAGCTGGGTTGGCTGTTGAGAATCACCATGGAGTGCACGCGTTTTTTCTGGTCCACCGCCATCTGGAACGCGATGGCGCCGCCCATGGAGAAACCCAGCACATGGCATGTCCCGATACCCAGATGATCGAGCAGACCAAATGCATCATCAGCCATCATCCCGATACTGTACGGCCCTTTTGGTTTGTCCGTTTTGCCATGCCCGCGCAACGCCGGTGCAATGACGCGAAAGTGTTGCGCAAATACAGGAATCTGGTCTTCCCAGTCCGGCACGCTGGAGCCCAGCCCGTGCAATAGCAGCAAGGGCTCCCCGCTGCCTTCATCGGCATAGTGAATATTGATGTCGTTTACTAATGTTTTTGGCACGGCATACGCGATACAGTCGGATCGAGTGCTATTTTTGCCACGACATGTACAGATTGGCAACAAAACAATTCATTTAAACAATAATCAAGATGCCATCCGTTGCCATAGCCGCCAGTTCCGAGATCGCCGCCAACGCCGGTGAGCGAGTGGCGCGCGAGGGTGGCAATGCGGTCGATTCGGCCCTGGCTGCCGCGCTCGTGTCATCGATCACAGAGGTGGGTGTGTGTTCACCGGGTGGCTCGGCATTCATTACCGTTTACAGCCCGGGTCAGGAGCCAGTGACCATAGATGGTACCGCGGAGGTACCAGGCCGCGGATTGCCCGCCAGCCGACCGGGACGAGGCGTTGTGGATGTCTATCTCGATTACGGTAGCGGCGTACGCACCTGCGTGGGTCACGGATCGGTTGCAACTCCTGGCTGTCCTGCGGCCATCGAGTTCGCTTCTGAACAATATGGCGAGGTCCCGATGGCCGTCGTATTTGAACCCGCCATCGAAATCGCCAGGAACGGTTTTCCGCTGTCGCGCGCCTCTCATCATTACCTTAAGTATTGTGGCGATGTTATTTTTGGAAGATACGCCGACAGCCACCGCGCCCTGCACCACGATGACAACCGACCACTGGATGCAGGCGATCTGGTTCACGTGCCGCACCTCGCCGATACCCTGCAAAGTATTGCCCGGGACGGCGCGGACAGCTTTTATCGCGGCGATATTGCCAAACTCATCATCCGTGACATGCGTGACAACGACGGTCTGTTAACCGCCGATGATCTTGCAGCATACGAAGTGATAGCAAGACCATCATTAGCCTTTGAGTGCAATGGCTGGAACATTGCAAGCAACCCGCCACCCGCCGTGGGTGGCGCGATGATCGCTGCACTTTTGATGCTCATGGGTGACCACCCCAAAAAAAAATGGAGCGCTGACGACGTACAAAGATATGTGACGGCACAGAACGATGTCCTGCGATACCGTAAATCGCGCATGACAGTTTCCGACAGTATCGGACCCGAAACAATTCGGCTGCTCGATTCCATTGCGTCGGGCACATTCAGGGAACCGCCATCGACCATCCATGCATCGGCGGTCGATGATTCGGGTTGTGCATGCGCGATAACGATCTCAGCGGGTTATGGCTCCGGCGTGATGCCACCGGGGACGGGCATCTGGATGAACAACAGCCTTGGGGAATACGAGCTGAATCCAAATGGTTTCTACAGCGAAAAACCTGGCACCAGACTGGTGTCCAACATGGCGCCAACCGTCGCCCATCGGGGTGACGATACAGTCCTTGCAATCGGATCACCGGGCGCAGACCGGATTACGACCGCTATCGGTATGACGCTGCTCAACCTCATCAATCTGGACATGACACTCATCGACGCGGTAAAGGCACCCAGGCTTCACGTATTCATGGAAAACGGCGTATCGAACCTGGCCTGTGAGTCCGGTTTTGATATGAGCAAGACGGACTTGCCCCTGCATGAATTTGCCAAGCCACATATGTATTTTGGCGGCGTTGCTGCAACAATGTGGCAGCGCGAACAGGGTTTCTCGGTGGCTGCCGATGCGCGCCGCACCGGCGGTACATCCATCATTAACAGATAATCGAGCAATGACCGAAATAATAAAAAATTACACCGAGTATCTTCCCGATCCATTGCCGGATGACCCGGTACCGATGATCGGCGAGTGGCTTGCCGATGCAGTCGATCGCAAAGCGCGTCGCAATGTCGATGCCATGATGCTGGCAACCGTCTCCGAAGATGGTCAGCCAACCGCGCGCATCGTGCTGGGCCGC